>JADGGV010000274.1 GCA_019689775.1 Gemmatimonadota bacterium | reverse complement strand
GGGCGGGCGCGCGGCTGAGCGAGGTGGTGTGCGCGGCCGAGGTGGTGGTGGGGAAGGGCGCGCTGGTGCGGGAGAACACGATCCTGTCGGATCGCGCGGAGGTCGGCGAGCATGCGGTCGTCGGGCCGAACGTCAAGGTCTGGCCGGACAAGGTCGTGGAGGAGCGGGCGGTCCTGACGCACTCCCTGATCTGGGGCGAGGCGTGGGAGCGCAGCCTGTTCCACGGCGCGCGCGTGAACGGCGTGGCGAACGCCGAGCTGACGCCGGAGATGGCGGCGCGGCTCGGCGCGGCGTACGGCGCGATGCTCGGCAGCACGGCGTACGTGGCGACGTCGCGGGACTCCGACCGCGCGTCGCGCATGATCAACCGCGCGCTCATGACCGGCTTCATGTCGGTCGGCGTCAACGTCGAGGACCTGCGTCAGATGCCGATCCCCGTGGTCCGCCACGCGGTGCACCATGGCCGGGAGGCCGGCGGGATCCACGTGCGGCGCTCGCCGTTCGACGCGAAGATCGTCGACATCCTGTTCTTCGACGGCGACGGCCGGGATCTGCCGCCCGGGAAGACGCAGTCGATCGAGCGGCTGTTCGGGCGCGAGGACTTCCCGCGCGCGGGCCCGGACGGCGCGGGCGACCTGAACTTCCCGACGCGCGTCGTCGAGGGCTACCGCGAGCACTTCCTGTCCGAGCTGGATCGGGAGAAGATCGCGGAGCGCCGCTTCACGCTGGTCGTCGACTTCGCGTACGGCACGACCGTGGAGGTCTTCCCCGGGATCCTCGGCGCGCTCAACACCGAGACCGTGTCGCTGGACGCGTACGCCTCGCCGGGGCGGTTGTCGCGGAGCGAGGAGGAGTTCCAGGAAGGGCTCGCGCGCCTCGGCGGCATCGTCCGCTCGATCGACGCGGACCTGGGGCTGTGGATCGATCCCGGCGGGGAGGTGATCTACCTCGTGGACGACACGGGGCGGACGCTCTCGCCGGAGCTGTCGCAGGTGGCGTTCGTCGGGCTCGCACTCGAGTACCTGGGCGTGAAGCGCGTCGCGATCCCGGTGACCAGCCCGGTCATCACGGCCGAGACGATCCGCGCACACGGCGCGGAGCTGCGCTGGACGAAGACCGAGCACCACGCGATGATGGCCTCCGGCGACGAGTCCGACATGGTCGCCGGCGCGCGCGGCGAGTTCATCTTCCCCTACTTCATCCCGGCGTACGACGGGATGTTCGCGGCCGCGAAGCTGCTCGAGGCGCTGGCGCACTCGGGGCGGAAGCTCTCCGAGGTCGCCGACCAGTACCCGCCGATCCACATCATCCAGGACCGGATCTCGTGCCCGTGGGGGCGGAAGGGCGCGGTCATGCGCCGGCTGATCGAGCACACGGAGGACGAGCGCCGGCAGCTCGTCGACGGCGTCAAGGTGTGGAAGGACGACCACGAGTGGGTGCTGGTCATCCCGCACTCCGACAAGCCGCTGTTCGTCGTGACGGCGGAGGCGCGGACGCCGGAGCGGGCGCGGCAGTTGCTCGGCGAGTACGCGAGCCTGGTCGAGCGATGGCGAGACGAGGGCTGAGGCCACGCCCTCGCCTCGCCGCGGGCTCGCAGGAGACGCGATGAGCGACGAGCCGAACATCGATCGCCGACGCGAGGACCGCCGCAGCGACTTCATCCCGCTGGCGGAATACACCGTCCCGGAGCTGCGCAAGGGGCTGGTCACGAGCCTGATCGTGCTGGCCGTGACGGCGCTCTTCCTCTACATGGTCGCGCCGGTGCTGGTCGCGGCCGTGGCCGGCGTGGTGGCCGGCGCCTACCTGCTGCCGCTGGAGCGCTGGCTCGAGCGGCGGCTCGGGGGGCGCAAGCCGGCGGCGATCATCACGATCCTGGCCGTCACGATCCCGCTCATCGCCATGCTGGTCTATAGCTGGGTGGAGATCTCGGACGCCGCCAGCTACCTCGACCAGCACCGCGCCGAGGTGGCCGCGGGGATCAGCGCGGGGCTCCGTCGCATCCCCTTCACCGAGAGCATCCAGCCGGAGGACGTCGCGGGCTTCATCGCCAAGGCCTCGGCGAGGGCGGGGCGGGAGGCGGACGAGATCCAGGAGGCGGCCAGCATCATCGGCGTCTCGGTCGCGGTCGCGATCTTCACGATCTACTACATCCTCACCGAGTCGGCGTCGATCGTCCGCTACCTCTCGAGCAAGATCCCGGGACGCTACCGGGAGCTGACGGACGAGATGAGCCGCAACATCAAGGCGGTCGTCTACGGCGCCCTGTACGGCACGTTCATCACGCAGCTCGCCAAGTCCGCGATCGTGCTGATGATGAACCTCGCGTTCCGGGTGCCGCTGTCGGTCATCCTGGCGTTCATCTCGTTCTTCATCGGCCTGTTCCCGGTCGTCGGGTCGTGGGCGGTCTACATCCCGGTCGGGGTCTACCTCATGGTCTGGCGCGGGAGCGTCTGGCAGGGCGCGACCGTCATCCTCGTGGGCTTCCTGGTCAACACGATCTTCATGTCGATGTACGTCCGCCCGAAGCTGGCGGCCGAGAAGTCCCACGTGCTCAACTTCTACTGGATGGTGATCGCGCTGATCACCGGGGTGTATACCTTCGGGCTGGTCGGGATCATCATCGGGCCGGTGCTGATCGCCGTGCTGCGCGCGGTCTTCGATACGATCACCGGTGAGGCGCGGCCGCCGGTGCTCGGCCCGCGCGCGAGCGACCTGACGCCACACCCGACGCCACCGCGCGGGTGACGCCGCGCGGCTCCTCTCGAGGGCAGGACCGGCGCGTCGAGCGCGGCGGCCGGCGGGCGCGCCGGCGTGGGAACGCGGCGGGGCGTGGGCGGCCTTCCAGGAGTCGGCGCCCGCGGGGTGGGCGAGGCGCCTGCCGCGTGCCCCGGCCGCGGATGCGGTGCGTTGTCGCCCCGCGCGGTGCGAGAGGCCGCGCGCGGGCGGCGTGGATGGACGCGGGGCGAGCGCGAGCGGCGGCGGGCCGCGGCTCGCGCCCCGGATCGATGGACGTTGCAACCAGGGAAGCGGACGAGACGTGAGCGAGACGGTGGAGCTGGCGGTGGTCGGAGCGGGGCCGTGCGGGCTCGGGGTGGGTGTGGCGGCACGGCAGGCCGGCCTGCGGTGTGTGATCTTCGACAAGGGGCCGATCACCTCCGCGATCGGCATGTACCCCACGCACATGACGTTCTTCAGCACGGCCGAGCGGCTGGAGCTGGGCGGCGTCCCGTTCATCACGGCGGCGGACAAACCGACGCGCCGCGATGCGCTCAAGTACTACCGCCGCATCGTCGACGTCTTCGAGCTCGACGTGCACCAGTACGAGGCCGTCACCGAGATCTGCGGCGAGCGCGGCGCGTTCCGGCTGCGCACGCGGCGCAAGGATGGCGACGTGGCCGAGTACGCCGCGCGCAACGTGGTCGTCGCGACCGGGTACCTGGACACGCCCCGGCTCATGGGCGTGCCGGGCGAAGAGCTTCCGAAGGTCTTCCACTACTACAAGGAAGGCTACGCGTACACCGGCGAGGACTGCCTGGTCGTGGGGGCGGGCAACTCCGCGGTCGACGTGGCGCTGGACCTGTTCCGCTGGGGCGCGCGGGTTACGCTCGTCCACTTCGCGGACGTCCTCGACCCCGGCGTCAAGCCATGGATCTTGCCGGACATCACGAACCGGATCAAGTCGGGCGAAATCGCCGTGCGCTGGCGCTCGCGCGTCGCGGAGATCCGGCCGAGGACCGTCGTGCTGCGCTCGGAGGCGACGGGCGAGCGCGAGGAGCTGCCGAACGACTGGGTGTTCGCGATGACCGGCTACGTCCCGGAGCCGACGCTGCTGCGACAGCTCGGCGTGTCGATCGACCCGGCGACCGGCATCCCGTGTCACGACCGCGAGACGATGGAGACCGACGTGCCGGGCGTCTTCATCGCGGGCGTGGTCGCGGCGGGCTACGACGCGAACAAGATCTTCATCGAGAACGGGCGGGAGCACGGCCCGCGGATCGTGCGGACGATCCAGAGCCGATGAGGTCGGGCCGAACGTCCCGTTGCCGGGCGTCGGCGCCCGGCCTACAATCCCCGCGCTCGACTGCACCGCCGGACCGCGCGACGCCGCGTCGCCGGCCGACGTCGCCCGTGTAGAGGAGGAGGCCGATGCTCCCGGAGTTCCGCAACGAGCCGCTGACCGACTTCACGAATTCCGAGAACGCGCTCCGCATGGAGGAGGCGTTCGCGAAGGTGCGCGGTCAGCTCGGAGAGGTCTACCCGCTGATCATCGGAGATCGGCTGGTCTCGGCGGACGAGACGTTCGCCTCGATCAACCCGGCGAGGCCGGAGGAGGCGATCGGGCTGTTCCAGCAAGGCACGGTCGCGCACGCGCTGGAGGCGCTGGACGCGGCGGAGGCGGCGTTCCCGGCCTGGAGCCGTACGCCGATGGAGCACCGTGCGCGCGTGCTGCTGAAGGCGGCGGCGATCATGCGCGAGCGGAAGTTCGAGCTGGCCGCCTGGATGGTCTACGAGGTCAGCAAGAGCTGGGCGGAGGCGGACGCCGACGTCGCCGAGCTGATCGATTTCGCCGAGTACTACGCGCGGCTCGCGATGAAGCTGGCCGGCCCGCAGCCGGTCTACCCCTACCCGGGCGAGGAGAACGAGCTGTACTACGTGCCGCTTGGCGTGGGCGCGGTGATCCCGCCGTGGAACTTCCCGGGCGCGATCGCCGGCGGGATGACGATGGCCGCGATCGTCGCGGGGAACACCGTGGTGCTGAAGCCGGCGTCGACCTCGCCGGCCATCGCGTATCAATTCCTCCGGATCCTCATGGATGAGGCGGGGTTGCCGCCCGGCGTCGTGAACTTCGTGACCGGCCCCGGCGGCAGCATCGGCGATGCGCTCGTCGACTCGCCGAAGACGCGCTTCATCGCTTTCACGGGGTCGAAGGAGGTCGGCGTACGGATCTTCGAGCGCGCCGCGAAGGTGCACCCCGGGCAGAAGTTCCTGAAGCGCACGATCCTGGAGATGGGCGGCAAGGACAGCATCATCGTCGACGAGACGGCGGACCTGGACGCCGCGGCGGAGGGGATCGTGCAGTCGGCGTTCGGCTTCCAGGGGCAGAAGTGCTCGGCCTGCTCGCGCGCCATCGTCGTGGATGCCGTCTACGACGAGGTGCTCCAGAGGGTGGTCGAGCGCGCCCGGAAGATCACGGTCGGCGATCCGACCGACCGCTTCAACCATATGGGCGCGGTCATCGACCAGAAGGCGTTCGACAAGATCCGCGGCTACATCGAGGCGGGGACGCAGGAGGGCCGCCTCGTCCTGGGCGGCGAGGTGCAGGAAGGCGGCGGCTACTTCATCCCGCCCACGATCTTCGCCGACGTGCCGCCGGACGGGCGCCTTGCGCAGGAAGAGATCTTCGGACCGGTGCTGGCGTTCATCCGCGCCCGCGGCTTCGACCATGCGGTCGAGATCTTCAACAACACCGAGTTCGGGCTGACGGGCGGGCTCTTCTCGCGCAAGCGCGAGCACCTGGAGCGTGCCCGGCGCGAGCTGCACGTCGGCAACCTGTACCTGAACCGCAAGATCACCGGCGCGCTGGTCGGCGTCCAGCCGTTCGGCGGCTTCAACATGTCGGGCACGGACTCGAAGGCGGGCGGGCCCGACTACCTGCTGCTGTTCACGCAGGCGAAGTCCGTGACCGAGCGCTTCGGCACGCGGCCGTCGCCGGTGATCCGGCCGTGGTGAGGCGCGGGCGCGGGCGGGGCGACGGTCCCCGCTGACGCTCGCGCGCCCGGTCGTCTCGGGCGGGAGAGCGGGGGGGCGGGGGCGGTGGGGGGCCGGCCGGACGCCCGCGCCCCCCCCACCACCCCC
>JADGGV010000273.1 GCA_019689775.1 Gemmatimonadota bacterium | reverse complement strand
CCCCGGGCGCCCCCCCCCCCCCCCCCCCCACCCAAAAAAAACCCCCCGCGGCCCCCCCCGCCCCCGCGTCCGGGCTTCGAGCCTGCCGTACGACCCCGATCAGCTCCCCGAGGTCGTCGTGGCCGGCGTCGTCATGGCGCCCGTCGTGTCGTGCGCCATCCCCGTGTCCATCGGCGCGGCCGGAGCCGGCGCCGGAGCCGGCGTCGTCTCCACGGCCGGCGTCGTCTCCTCCGGCACCTCCTCCTTCTTCTGGCACGCGACGAAGGCCAGCGACACGGCCACCGCCAGGATCAACGAGCGCTTCATACTCACCTCTCCGATTGAGGTCGCACCGGCTTCGTGCCCAAGTGGCCCGAAGCCCCACTGCGCCGACGGCGTCCGCCCTCGGCACGAGCTCCCGCCCCCGGGAGCACGATCGCGCAAGATAATGCGGGGCCGCTTCAGGGGTGTCAAGCACGCGGTCCCCGCGCCACGGCGCCGAACAAAGCTCCGTCCGCCGCCGCCTTCGTTCCGGCTCCGGCGTGCGCGGACCCGTTCTCCCGCCACGCCTTCTCCGATCCCCGTGCACAAGCCGGGCCGCGCGTTCCGCAGCCGCCTACCGGGTACGCTTCTTGCCCCCTCGACAGGTGGAGGTCGGACCCGGAACGATCACGGAACATGTTGTCGCTCACAGCTTTATATCTCGCCCTCGTCATCGTGCTGCCGCTCGCATTGAGCGCGGCAATCAGCCTCCGCGGACTCCCCACCGGACGCTCCTGCCCCATCTGTGGCACCGAGACGTTCCGGTTGGCCGCCCGCTGGCTGCGATGGATCGCGTTGGGCGGCGGTGAGCGGCTCCATTCGCGCTGGTGTGCGAGGTGTGGGTGGCAAGGTGTGTCGCGCGTGTGCGAGACGGTCCACCCCCGGACGCCCCCCGCCGCCACGCCGTCGACGCGGACCACGGAGCTGTGCGGTCTGGTCGTCGACGGTCGTGCCTGGCGGGTCCTGTTGCAGACGTGGTGCGAGGGCCCTGCGTGGCGGGGGCAGCTCCTCTTCGTGGGCCCGCTCGGTCGGATCTGCTCGGACGGTGAGGCGCCGTTCAGCGGCGGGACGTACGACGAGATCCTGCACCAGGCGATGGCGCTGTCGGAGCCGACGCTCACGGGTCGCCTGCGGACGATGATCTCGGAGTAGGCCGGCGCCGGCCTGGATGCGGCCCCCCCCCCCCCCGGGGGTGTGGCGGGGGGGGGGGGCGCGGGGGGGGCCCGCCCCCGCCCGCCCCCCCCCCCCCGCCGGGGCGGGGCGGGGCGGGGGGGGGCCCCCGCGGCGTCACCTCGTGCCGCGCCCGCTCGGGCGCTCGCCGCCGCCCCCGCCGTCGCGCGCGGGCGGCCCCAGCTCCTCCGGGCTCATGCCGAGCAGCGCCGCCGCGGCGCGGAGCATCCGGCGGCGTCCCGGATAGCGAACCCTCCGGACGGCCTCCGGGAGCGGCAACCAGGCGTAGGCGGAGGTCTCCGCCTCGGCGATCCGCACGTCGCGGCGGAACGCCTCGGCCAGGTAGTACGTGACGTGCTTGCGCACCAGCGTGCGGGGCTCGGTGTCGCCGAGGTTGAAGCGGTACGACTCGCTCCACTCGAAGCCCGGCACCAGGCGGATGTCGGCGGCGGACAGCCCGGTCTCTTCCGCGAGCTCGCGCAGCGCCGCCTGGAGCGTCGTCTCGCCCGGCTGCACGCCGCCCTTCGGGAACTCCCAGAGTGGGCGCTTCGTCAGCCGGGACAGCAGCAGGAGGATCTCGAGGCCGCCGTCGGCCCGCCGGAAGAAGACGACGACGCCCGCCGACGTGCTACGCTGGATGCGCATTCCTCGTGGACGTGGAGGCGCCGTCGGCCGCCCTGGCGGGCGGCCGCCCCGGCACGGCGCGCGGACGCCGCGCTGTCGGCCCCCCGGCGGGCCGGTGGATGGCCGTCGCCTCGACCGTCACGCGTACACCTGCGCCACGGGCTCGACGACCACCGCCTCCCACGGGAAGGTGCGCGAGGCGTCGGGTGTGCGGCCGAAGTGGCCGTAGGACGAGGTCGGCGCATAGATCGGGCGCAGCAGGTCCAGATCCTCGATGATGCCCCGCGGCGTGAGGTCGAAGCGCGTGCGGACGAAGTCGCGGATCAGGTGCTCGGCGGTCTGCGCGGTGCCGAACGTCTCGACGCCGATCGCGACCGGCTCGGCCACGCCGATCGCGTACGCCACGCAGATCTCGCAGCGCCGCGCCAGCCCGGCGGCGACGACGTTCTTCGCCGCCCAGCGTGCGGCGTACGCACCCGACCGGTCTACCTTCGAGGGGTCCTTCCCGCTGAACGCGCCACCGCCGTGCCGCGCCGCGCCGCCGTAGGTGTCGACGATGATCTTGCGCCCCGTCAGCCCCGTGTCGGTGGCCGGCCCGCCCTCCACGAACGAGCCCGACGGGTTGACGAGCACCCGGTCGGCCCACCCCGGCGGCAGCCGGTCGGCCGGTAGCGCCGCCGGGATCACCTCGTCGAGCACGAACGCCCGGATCGTCTCGATCCCGACCTCCGGTGCATGCTGGGTCGAGACCACGATCCGCGTGATCTCCATCGGCTGCCCGTCCTGGTAGCGCACCGAGACCTGGCTCTTCGCATCGGGGCGCAGCCAGTCGACGCGCCGCGATTTGCGCGCCGCCGCCAGCCCGGCCGTCAGCGCGTGCGCCCACGTGATCGGCGCCGGCATCAGCTCCGGCGTCTCGTCCGTGGCGTAGCCGAACATCATCCCCTGGTCGCCCGCGCCCTGCGCGCGCCGATCGACCTTGTCGACCGCCGAGGCGATCTCCGGCGACTGCGCGTGCAGCCGGACGTGCACCTCGATCTGATCGGCCGAGAAGCGCCCGTCGAAATCGACGTAGCCGATATCGCGGACGGCGTCCCGCGCGATCGCGTCGATCTCGGCCGCGTCGAGCGGAGCCGCGCTGCGCACCTCGCCCGCAACGCAGACGAAGTTCTGCGTCACCAGCGTCTCGCACGCCACGCGCGCCTCCGGATCGCGCGCCAGGTGCGCGTCCAGCACCGCGTCGCTGATCCGGTCCGCGACCTTGTCGGGGTGCCCCTCGGACACGGACTCGCTCGTCAGGATGAACTCGCCGGCCATCGATCCTCCAGGAAACGCCGAAGCCCGCCGCCGGGAGACTCGGCAGCGGGCCTCCGGCTCTTTAGTGCCTTGTTTAACGTGGGGCACAAGCTGCCGAATCAAATCCCACGTCGGCGCCGCAAGCCGCGTCGCCATGCCCCGCCGCCACACGGGGCGCCCGCGAGGCCGAACGTACGGGCCGCGCCGCCCGCCTGTCAAGGAATGCACCTTGCACCCTCGGCCCCCGGACCCCTGCGGCGATGCGCCATGACCGAGCTCCCCGAGTGCCCCCCCGACGACGAGCGTCCCGAGCCGCTCCAGCCGGTGCCCGACCTCGCCGGAACACCCGCGGCCGACGCGCGGGGCGCCTACTTCGGCGAGGTGTTCGGCGCGCTCGCCGACGCCGCCACGGGCCTAATCCGCTACCTCGACGTCGACGTCCACGGCACGGGCCGCCACGTCCTGGTGCCGATCGGGCACGCCCGCGTCGAGCGCCACGGCGAGGCGCCGCAGGTCCGGCTGCGCGCCGCGACGCGCGACGACCTGGAGACGATCCCGACCTTCGAGCCCGACGCGCCGCTCGACGACGCCTTCCAGGGCCGCGTCCTCGCCGCGCACTGCCGCGTCTTCGCCGGCGGGCGCTACTACGCGCACCCCGCCTACGACCACGGCGGCCTCTACGCCGGCGAGCACCCGATCGTCGCGCCCGCGCTCGCCGTCCCCCGCAGCGAGCTCGCGCCGCTCTCCCGGCTCCCCGGATACCGCGTCGCCGAGGGCGAGGCCGACGTCCGCGGCTGGCGCCTCACCGACTGCCGCGGCGACGACGTGGGCGCCGTCGAGGATCTCGTCGTCGATCCCGCCGCCCGCAAGGTCCGCTACGCCGTCGCCCGCCTCGACGGGAACGCGCGGGTTCTGCTCCCCGTCGGCCTCCTCGCGCTGGACGCCGACGCCGCGCGCGTCCGCGTCGCCGGCCTCGCCGCCGAGGACCTCGCCTCGCTCCCGCCGGCGCCCGCCGGCGAGCTCACGCGCGCGGCCGAGGACGAGCTCCGTGCGGCGCTCGACGCCCGGCTCCAGGGGACGCGTCGCTTCGATCGGCCCGACTTCCGCTGCCCGCCGGCCTCAGATCAGTGACGTGAACAGCCCGCCGGGCGTCTCCCAGGCGTCGTACTCCTCGGCGGCCGCGACCCCCCAGCGCGCGCCCGCCCGCGCCAACCGCTCGCGCAGCCATGCATCCGGCGGCCAGCCCACCCGGGCGCGGTAGTACTCCGCCACGGCGTGGATCACCGCCTCGTGCGGCGTGACGTCCACGGCCGCCGCCGGGAGCAGCGACGGCTCCTCGCGCAGCGTGAAGATGGGGCACGCCGCGCGGTGCGGCGGGAGCGGCGCCACCCCCCGCGCGACGCGCGCCAGCATCACGGCATCGCGCAGGAGCTTGCCCGTCGCCTGGTGGTCGGGGTGGCGCATCCCGCGGCGCCACGCCTCGCCCCACGTCAGCACCGCGTCCGGCTGGATCTCCGCGACCACGCGCGCGACCCGGTGCGCGTTCTCGGCCGTGGCCTCCACCCACGTGTCCTCGAAGTCCAGGAAGCGCGCCTCGACCCCCAGCATCGCCGCCACCTCGAGTCCGTGCTCCTCGCGCCGCCGCGCGATCTCCTCGCCGGGCAGCGGACCGAGCGCCTCCGTCATCGCGCCTCGCGTCAGCCACACCAGCACCACGCGATCCCCCTTCGCGACCTGGGCGGCGATCGCGCCCAGGCAGCCCACCTCGTCGTCCGGATGACTCAGCCCAACCAGCAGCGTGCGACGTGTCGTATCGGCCATCGTGGTTTGCTCGTGCCTCGTGGTTCCCGCCTCCGCCACGCCGGCGGCGCGGCTACCGTCGCCGCGGGCGACGTTGACGACCGCCGCCGCTCCGGCGACATTCCCGCCCCATGGAATTGGTTCTCGCCCTTGCCGCCGACGACGTCCGCGAGCGCACCGACGGCAACTTCGATGTACACGGCGTTCGCTTCGAGTACTACGCGCCCGGCTTCCCCGCCGTTCAGGAGCGTATGGTCGTCGTCCTGGTGGTCGAATGGGCCGCCGACGAGGTCGGCCTCCAGCCGCTGCGCGCCGACCTCGTGGACGAGGCCGGCACCCGGATCCTGACCATCGAGGGACACACCGAGGTCGAGGCGCGAGCCGCGGACCGCGCGCCGCCGCGCACCCGGCTGGTCCTCCCGCTGCAACGCGTCGTCTTCCCGCATCCCGGGCGCTACTACTTCGACGTCCTCGCCGGCGACCAGGTTCGCCGGGCCATCCCGCTCTTTGTCGGGAAACACCCCTGAGCGACGCCCCGGATCCAAGCGGCCAGGTCCGGGTATGCTAGCGCAGCACACCGTGGGCTACCGCCGCGAGGCCTGACCGTCGCCGGAGGATTTTGTGGCAGGAGCGCAGGAGGCGCAGCCATCGAGGCCGCTCGTAAGGGTCCTGGCCGCGCTGTCGGACGAGAACCGCTTTCGTATCGTGGAACTCCTCTCCGTGGAGGCCACCGACCTCTCCTGTGGCAAGATCGGCCAGGCGCTCGGCCTCTCGCCGTCCCTCATCTCGCACCATCTCGCCGTCCTCGAGACCGCCGGCATCATCGAGCGCCGCAAGAACGGCCTCTGGACGCTGAACCGGCTACGCCGCGAGGAGCTGCGCGCCCACCTCGCCGTGCTCGAGCGACTGCTGCGGCCCGTGGCCTGAGCGCGCCGCCCGACCCCGCGCCGGAACGTGAAGCCGCGGCGGTCGATCGACCGCCGCGGCTCGTCAT
>JADGGV010000010.1 GCA_019689775.1 Gemmatimonadota bacterium | reverse complement strand
GGGGCGGCCTCGACGAGCGCGACGGCGATGGCGGCGAGCGCGGCGGCGGCGGGGGAGAGCGCGGCGGCGCTGTGGCCGACGAGGGCGGCGGCGAGGAAGACGGCGATGCTCCCCTCGGCGGTCTTGTGGCTGAGCGGGAGGCGGTGCTTGCCGAGGGCGCGGCCGACGACGGCGCCGGCGGCGTCGGCGAGGGCGGCGTAGAGGAGCCCGGCGATGGCGAAGCGGCGGGGGAAGAAGAGGGTGGTGGCGGCGATGCCGAGGGCGAGGGTGGTGGCGCCGGTGAGGCGGCGGGCCTCGGACGGCCGAAGCATGGGGTGGAGGAGGTCGAGGAACGCGCGCCCGAAGCGGGGGCTGGTCAGGCGGGCGAGCTCGATGAGGAGCGCGAGGGCGAGCGCCGCGGCGCAGAGGGTGCGGGCCAGGAGCGGCGGGGTGAACCGGACGACGCCGGCGGCGAGGGTGCCGGCGAAGGCGTGGATCGCCTTTCGGGCGGCCTCGCGCGGGAGCGAGTCCGCGCGCATCGGGCGCGCCCCGGATCCGGGCGGGTCCTGGCTCATCGACCGGTCGCGTCGGCCGGCGACTCGGCGTAGAGCGCGCGGTAGATGCGCGCGTTGGTCTGGACGATCTTGACGTAGCCGCGGGTCTCGTCGAACGGGATCCGCTCGGCGAAAAGCTCGGGGTCGCGCGCCTCGGGGAACTGGCGCCAGCGTTCGACGCGGGCCGGGCCGGCGTTGTACGCGGCGAGCATCTGGGGAACGCGGTACTCGCGCAGAAGGTCGGCGACGAACGTCGTACCGAGGTGGATGTTGACCTCGGGCTGGCGGAGCATTGCGGGGGTGAAGCCGTGCAGGCCCGCGGCGCGGGCGAGCCGCCGTCCGGTGGCGGGCATGACCTGCATGAGGCCGATGGCGCCGGCGCTGCTGCGGGCGTCGGCGCGGAAGGCGGACTCCTGGCGGATCAGCGCGGCGACGAGGAACGGATCGAGGCCGCGCTCGCGGGCCTCGGCGCTGATCACGTCCCTGTAGGGGAACGGGTAGAGGATTCGGAGGAGGCGGGCGTTCCAGCCGGTCTTCGGGTCGTAGAGCTCGCGGCCGAGCCGGATCCCGGCGGCGGTGAAGCCGCGCTCGTCGAGCGCCTCGGCGAGGGCATAGAGCGCCTCCGGGCGGCCGTCGAAGTAGCGCTGGAGGCGAGCGATCTCGTAGGCGACGCCGGCGTCGAGCTCGAGATCGCGGAGCAGGTCGACGCGCTCGATCCCCCGCGCGACATCGGCGCGGACGTCGTCGGGCGTGACGGGGTCGGGACCGAGCGGCGTGCTCCAGATGTCCTCGTGGAGGAGGTCGCCGGCGCGGACGGAGTAGTAGGTCAGCGTGCCGAGGCGGCGGATCTCGCGCAGGCGGGCGTCGGCGAGGTCGGGCCGCCCGAGCGCGCGGTAGGACCGCGACGCCCAGTACGTCGCCTGCTCGAAGCGCTCCCCGCCGGGGAAGCGGCGGCGGTACTCCTCGTAGATGTCGGCCGCCCCCTGATAGTCGCCGGCCACGTAGGCCAGCCCGCCGAGGCGCATGTACGCCTTCCCGACCTCGTCGACGTCGCCGTGGTCGTTCACGACCTGGCGGAAGAGCCGGCGCGCATCCTCGTAGCGCCCGTCGTCCTGGTCGAGGTCGCCAAGGAGGAACAGGGCGGACGCGGCCGCGTCGTCGCGCGGGAAGAGCTCGGCGACACGCAGCAGGGTGGCGCGTGCGTCGGCCTCCCGCCCGGCCCGGTACTGCGCGCGACCCGCGCCGTAGAGGGCGACGCCGCCGAGGCCGGAGGCCGCGGGATCCGCCGCCACGGCGAGGTACTCCCGCTCCGCGTCCGGGTACCGGCCGGCGCCGAAGAGCGCATTCGCGATCTCGAGGCGGATCCGCGGGCGCGCCGCGGCCGGGACGCCCGGGGCGGCCAGGTACGCGCGGAGCGACGCGACGCCGCCCGTCACGTCGCCGTGCCACACCAGCACGCGCCCGATGGCCAGGCGGTCGGGCGCGCTGCGCCCGGGGAGCGACGCCAGCGTGCGCGCCGCCGCGAGCGCCGCGCTGGAGCCGCGCGAGGCGTCGAGGGCGTGGCGGAGCGAGGCGATGGCGGCAAGCGTGTCGCCGGCGGCGAGCTGGATCGTGGCCGCGCTGTCCCACGCCTCGGCGCGCGCGCCGGCGGAGGCCAGCGCCCGCGCGGCCGCGGCGGCGACGGCGCTCGCGCCCACGGTGTCGCCGACGCGGCGCATCGCCGTCACGCGGGCGCGCCAGCCGTTCTCGCCGGCGAGCCGGGCATCGAGGCCGGCCAGGCGCGCGCGAACCTGCGCGGTGTCGCCCGCCTCCGCGGCGGCACCGACGGCGAGAAGCTGGATCCAGTCGCCGACCTGGGGGAGCAGGCGCGCGGCGCTGTCGTAGGCGACGACGGCGGCCCTGAAGCTGCCGGCCTTCTGGAGCGCCCGGCCGCGCCGGACCTCGGCGATGCCGCGCTCCCGGTCGCCCGCCTCCGGCGCGATGGCGAGGTAGCGCTCCAGGTCCTGCCGCCCCTCGTCCCACTCGCCGAGCGCCAGCCGGCTGCGTGCCAGCAGGCTGCGGCCGAGACCGCCCTTAAGCGTGTCGAGCCACGGGCGCCCCTCGAGCAGCTCCCGCACCCGCTCCCAGTCGCCCCAGCCGGCTTCGGCCTGAGCGGCCAGGAGCACGACGGCCGGCGCGGGATCCGGCGTCCGCGCGAGGTACTGGCGCAGGATCCTGCTGGCGCGGAGGTAGCGCCCCTCCCGGAACGCCGACAGCGCTTCGGCGGGAACGTCGTCCGGAATGCCGCCCCGCCCCGCGGGCGCGGCCGCCGGCCGGAGCGTGAAGATCACCACCAGCGCCCCGAGGAAGAGCGCCAGGACCACCCAGTACCGTGATGCCATGAGCCGCCGCCGCAGGGGGAACGTTACCGGGTCGTACGCGCCCGGGAGGCGCGGAGGTCCGAAGCCACCGCCCAGGGTTGCAACCCTCGCGCCGCAGCGAAGATGTGGTCCGGCAGGGAGATGCGCCGCCGATCGAGGGCGCCGCACGGCGTCAGCGCCGCGATTGCAGCCGATGCTCGACCGCCCGGAAGGCGCTGGCGGAGGGCGCGGTCAGCTCGTAGCGGCCCGCCCCGGTGCGGTCCACGAAGGTAAGCTCCAGGCGGCCGGCGGGCGAGTCCTCGTACGTCCACTCGAGGGCGGCGGGGAGCGTGCCGCCCAGGTCGTTGCGGCCGATCGTCCGCTCGACGACGCGATCGGGGGCGCCGAGCACGATGTAGACCTCGCCGCGGGCGCTCCTCCAGCCGGGGATGCCCGGCTCGCTGAACTGCTCGGTGGCGGTGCGGATCCGCTCGAAGAACTCGTCGCGGAACTCGTTGGCGGGCGTGGCCGGGAGCGGGTCGCGCCTCGCCCAGAACGCCTCCCAGCGCTGCTTCCGCTCGGCCGGCGGGGCGGCGCGGAGCGAGTCGACCTCCTCGGCGCTCGCGATGTAGCGGACGTACTGGAGCACCTCGTCGACGTTGGCGACCATCCACTGGTCGGAGATGCTGACGAGCAGCGGCGCTCGCCGGCCGTCGAGATCGACCCACAGCTTGCCGAGCGGGAGCGAGTCGGCGGGGAGCTGCACGAGCGCGTGGCGCAGCGTGGCGGAGCCGGCCACGAGCGGCACGGTCGTGGTCCAGACGGTGGTCCCGTGGGCGTCGAGGACGCGCAGCGCCACGGCGGAATCGGCGGCGACGCCGTACCCCTCGAGGTAGACGCGCGGTGCCTGGCCGCCGTACGGCGTCATGTGGCGCGGGTTGAGGATCAGCGCAGGAATGGTGTCGCGGCTGTCGCGCGCGCCGGCCCGGTAGACGACGACGGGCTCGGAGAGGCGGCGCGCCCCCTGGCCGTAGGCGGGGAGCTCGATCGTGTCGCGCGCGCGGAAGACGCGGGTGCTGTTCGCGTCGGCGGCGACGAGGTCGACGACGTAGCGCCCGGGGCGGAGCGCGACGAGCTGCTGGAACACCACGCTCTCGTCGGTGCGCGCCGTCTCGGCGAAGTTGCGCACCCGCACGTCCTCGCGGCGCTCGACCCGCCTGACGCGCTGCGAGTCGCGCGTGAAGGTGAGCGCGACCGTGTACTGCGCGGTGAAGCCGGCGCCGTCGCGCTGGAACCGAAGTGCGGAGTTCGGGAGCGAGAGGCCGAAGGCGACGTAGGTGGAGTCGCCGGGGCCGGCCAGCGTGGCGAAGCTGGCGACGGCCGGGAAGTCGCCGCCCCCGGCCAGGAGGCCGAGCTGGCGGTAGACGTCGGTGGGCCGGGCGCCGGCGAGCGGCCCGGCGCCGGGGCGGCGCGCGCCGCAGCCGCCGAGCGCGGCCAGGAGCGGGATCGAGAGGACGACAGCGATGCGGCGGCGGCTCGACATGCCGGGCTACGGGGGCGACTCCGGGACGTACGCGGGCTCCTTGATACACGCCGCGAAATGGCCGGGTGCCTTCTCGGCCAGCGGCGGCGCGATGCGGGCGCAGTCCGCGTCCTTGAGCGGGTGCGGGCAGCGCGGGTGGAACGGGCAGCCGGAGGGCGGGGCGGCGGGGCTCGGGATCTCGCCGCCGAGCACGATCCGGCCCCGGCGCGCCGCCCGGTCGAGCGCGGGCACGGCCGAGAGCAGCGCCTTCGTGTAGGGGTGGCGGGGCGACGCGACGACGGCCCGCGCATCGCCCAGCTCGACGATCCGGCCCAGGTACATGACCGCGATCCGGTCGCTGATGTGCTCGACCACGCTGAGGTCGTGGGCGATGAAGAGGTAGGCGAGCCCGAGCCGCTCCTGGAGATCCGCCAGCAGGTTGAGGACCTGCGCCTGGACGGACACGTCGAGCGCGGAAACCGGCTCGTCGCAGACGATGAAGTCGGGCTCCACGGAGAGCGCACGCGCGATCCCGATGCGCTGGCGCTGCCCGCCGCTGAATTCGTGCGGGTAGCGCGCCTCGGCCTCACGCCGGAGCCCGACCGTCTCGAGCAGCTCGTGCACGCGCGCGGAGGCTGCGGCGCCCCGCGCGAGGTCGTGCACGTGGAGGACCTCGCGCAGCGCCTCGCCGACCGTCATCCGCGGGTTGAGCGAGCCGTACGGGTCCTGGAAGACGATCTGCGCCCGTCGCCGCAGCTTGCGCAGCTCCTCGCCGCCGAGCGCGAAGATGTCCTGCCCCGCGAACCGGGCGGACCCCCCGGTCGGCTCCTCGAGGCGCAGCAACGTCCGGCCGGTCGTCGTCTTGCCGGAGCCGGACTCGCCGACCAGGCCGAGCGTCTCGCCGCGCCGCACCCAGAACGTCACGCCGTCGACCGCCCGGACCTGCCCGGTCACGCGCCCCAGAAAGCCCGTCCGGATCGGGAAGTACTTCTTCAGGCCGCGCACCTCGACGAGCGTGTCCGGCGGCGGCCGCAACTCGTCGGGCGTCGCGCCGCGCAGGTCGCTGTCTCCCTTGGCGGGCGGCAGTTCGCCGCTCATCGCTCCACGTCCCGTTCGACGTCGGGATCCTCCGCCAGCGGCCGGGCGGGCGCGTCCGGCGCCGTCGCCTCGGGCGCGGGGACGCCCGGCTCCCCGGCGGCACGCCGGTGCCACGACTCCGCCGGCGTCGCCTCGAGCGCGATCGGCCCCTCCGCGCCGAGTGCGGCCGCACCGACGCCGGCGAGGCCGAGGAAGCCGCCGGTGGCGCGGTCGACCGCCGCCCGCCGCTCGGGGTGCGTCTCGAGCCAGCAGCGCGCGCCGCGGTCGCCGCCGATCGGGAAGAGCGGCGGGTGCTCGCGCACGCATAGCTCCCAGCCGTACGGGCAGCGGGTGTGGAAGCGGCACCCCGTGGGCCAGGCGGTCGGGCTCGGCACGATCCCCGGGATCACCGCGAGCCGTTCCGTCTCCTGGCCGAGGCGCGGGATGGACGCCATGAGCCCTTGCGTGTAGGGGTGGCGCGGCTCGCGGAAGACCTGCTCGACCGGCCCTTCCTCCATCACCTCGCCGGCGTACATCACCACCACGCGGTCGCACACCTCCGCCACGACGCCGAGGTCGTGCGTGATGAGGACGATCGCCATGCCGAGGCGCCGGCGCAGCGCGCCGAGCAGCTCGAGGATCTGCGCCTGGATCGTGACGTCGAGCGCCGTCGTCGGCTCGTCGGCGATGAGGAGGTCCGGCTCGCAGGAGAGCGCGATCGCGATCATGACGCGCTGGCGCTGCCCGCCCGACAGCTCGTGCGGGTACGCGTCCACGCGCCGCGCCGGGTCCGGGATCCCGACCAGCCCGAGCAGCTCGATCGCCCTGGCCCGCGCCTCCTTCCACGACGCCTTCCGGTGCAGGCGCACCGCCTCGGCGATCTGGTCCCCGACCGTGAAGACCGGGTTCAGCGAGGTCATCGGCTCCTGGAAGATCATCGCGACGTCGTTGCCGCGGATCTCGCGCAGCCGCGTCTCCGGCGCGCCGACCAGCTCCTCGCCCTTCAGCCAGATCGAGCTCCCCGCCAGGATCTCGCCCGGCGGCTCGGGGATCAACCGCATGATCGAGAGCGACGTGACCGACTTCCCCGAGCCGCTCTCCCCCACGATCCCCAGCGCTTCGCCCGCCTCGACGCCGAACGAGACGCCGTCGACCGCGCGGGCGACGCCCGCCTCCGTGCGGAAGTACGTGCGCAGGTCGCGCACCTCGAGGAGCCGCATCACGTCCTCAGGCGCGGGTCGAGGGCGTCGCGCAGCCCGTCGCCCACGAGGTTGAAGGCGAGCACCGTGAGCACGATCACCAGGCCGGGGAAGGTGGCCACCCACCAGGCGCCGAGCAGGTTCTGACGTCCGTCCGCCACCATGCTCCCCCACGACGGCGTGGGCGGCTGCACGCCGAGGCCGAGGAAGGACAGCCCGGCCTCCATCACGATCGTGTTGCCGATGCCGAGCGTCGCGGTGACGATGACCGGCGCCAGCACGTTCGGGATCAGGTGGCGGAAGATGATGCGCGCGCGGCTGTAGCCGAGGGCGCGCGCCGCCTGGATGTACTCGCGCTCGCGGAGCGAGAGCACGTCGCCACGCACGATCCGCGTGGTACCCGGCCACTGGGTCAGCCCCAGCACGAGGATGATCAGCGTGATCGACGGCGAGAAGAACGCGACGATGAGGATCAGCAGCACGAGGCGCGGAAACGCCAGCACCATGTCGGTGAAGCGCATGATGACCGTGTCCACGCCGCGGCCGAAGTAGCCGGCGACGGCGCCGAGCAGCGTGCCCAGCGTCACGCTGATCGCGGTGGCGACGACGCCGATGGCGAGCGAGATGCGCGCGCCGTAGAGGATGCGGCTGTAGACGTCGCGCCCGAACTGGTCGGTGCCGAGCAGGTGCCCCTTCACGAGCGGGGCGAGGTAGCTGTTGGCGGCCAGGTCGGCCGGCTGCTCGATCGGGTTGAAGGGCGCGATGAGCGGCGCCATGACCGCCACGACGTAGAGCAGGAAGAGGATGAGGAGCCCGGCCAGCGCGAGCTTGCTCTTCTTGAAGTGGCGCGCGGCGATGCTCCACTGCGAGTCGCCGCCGACGAGCGCGGCACGCCGGGGCGCGGCGCGCAGATCGAGCAGCGCCGCCGCCCAGACGACCGCCAGCGTGAGCAGGAGCGCGACGGCGGCCACCCACGCGTCCAGCGGCGCGCGGCCGGGCCCCGCGAGCGCCGCGAGCCGGGGCCACCCGATGAAGAGGACGCCGAGTAGCACGCCCCACGGGAGCAGGAACAGGAGCCCGCGCAGACCGGCGCCGGCCAGGAAGTGTCCCGCGCCGGGCAACACGGCGGACGCGAGCTGGGCGACCACGGGCGCCGGCTCGGCGCCGCGGCCGGGCGGCTCGAGCAGCGTGGCGCCGCGCTCGTCGGCCGGGAGCGGCACGGGCGCCGGGGGCGCGGACTCGGGGTCCGGGATGCTCAGGCGATCGCGCTCCGCCATCAGTCGTACCGGATGCGCGGATCGGCCACGGCGTACAGCGCGTCCGCGATCAGGTTGCCGACGACCGTGAGGACCGCGAACAGGAAGCTGGTGGCCATGACGACCGGGTAGTCGCGCTGGAAGATCGCGTCGACGATGATCCGGCCCATCCCCGGCCAGGAGAAGATGACCTCGACGAAGACCGCGCCGCTGAAGAGGAGCGGCAGGTAGAGGCCGAAGAGCGTGATGACGGGGATCAGCGAGTTGCGGAGCGCGTGCTTCAGGACGACCGTGCGCTCCGGCAGCCCCTTCGCCCGCGCGGTGCGGATGTAGTCCTGGCGGATGACCTCCAGCATCTGGCCGCGGGTGTAGCGCGCGATGCCGGCGGCCAGCACGAGCGACAGCGTGACGGCGGGGAGGATGAGGTGCTCCAGCCGGTCCAGCACCTTCCGCCCGGCGGAGAGGTAGTCGTAGTCGATGCTCGTGATGCCGGTGGCGGGAAGTGCGAACAGCCAGCCCCACTCATGGGCCTTCAGCGCGAAGAGCAGCATGAGCATGAGGCCCAGCCAGAAGGACGGCATCGAGTAGAAGAAGAGCGCGACGACGCTAAGGATGCCGTCCGCGGCCGAGTGCTGGTGCACCGCCTGGAAGACGCCGATCGCCACGCCGAGCACGAACACGAGCACGAGGCTCGCGGCCGCGAGCTCGAGCGTGTTGGGCAGCGCCTCCTTCAGGATGTCCAGGACCGGCCGGCCCTGCGCGAAGGAGTAGCCGAAGTTGCCCGTGAAGAACGCGCCGAGCCACTTCAGGTAGCGGATGCCGAGCGGCTGGTCGAGCCCGAGGTTCCGCCGGATCTGCTCGATGACCTCCGGCGGAACGTTCGGGTTCGCGAACAGGGCGGCCGGGTCGCCGGGCGCCAGATTCAGCACGAAGAAGATGAGCGTGGCGACGCCGAGGACGAGGGGGATCGCCCCGAGGAGGCGGCGAAGGAGGTAGGCGCCCACGCCGCTCGCCTCAGTGCTGCGCCAGCCGTCCGCCCTGGAGCCACCACGAGCGGATGCTCTGTAGCTCGCCCCGCGGGTCCATCACGATCCCCTGCACGCGCGTGTCCGCCGCGGCCAGCTCGGCCCACCAGAACAGGAACGTGAACGGCTGCTCCTTCTCCAGCTCGTCCTCGAACGCCGCCCAGTCCTGCCGGGCCTTCCGGTCGTCCGTCTCCCGCGACGCCTGCTCGATCAGCCGATCCAGCTCCGGGCTCGAGACGCCCGCGCGGTTTGTCGAGTTCGGCACCTTCGCCAGCCGCGAGCTGAAGAGCGCGCGCGGCGCCGACGCCACCTGGAAGTTGTCGAGCTGCCAGTTCGCCAGCGCGCCGTCGAAGTCCTTCGACCGGTACTGCGCCAGGAACGTCTGGAACTCGAGCGGCCGCACCTCCAGCGTGATCCCGGCGCTGCGCACCTGCGCCTGGATCACCTCGGCGATGCTCTTCTGGAGCGGCGCGTTGCTCGTGATCAGCGTGATCTGGAGCGGCCGCCCGTCCGGCCCCTCCAGCCGGCCATCCCCGTTCCGGTCCACGAAGCCGGCCTTTCCCAACAGCCTCCGGGCCTCGGCCGGATCGTAGGGGAGCGGCTTGCGCTCCGTGTACATCGGGCTCCACGGCGGGATCGGGCCGGTCGCGACTTTCCCCTGCCCGTACAGCAGCGCGTCCGCGAGCTGCTGGCGGTCGATCGCCATCGTCAGCGCGCGCCGGACGTTCGGGTCGTTGAACGGCGGCCGCTGGTTGTTCCAGGCCACGAAGTAGACGGTCCGGCTCGGGAACGAGAACAGCCGGAGCTGCTTCGACTCTCGCACCTGGACCATCTGCGGCGGCTGGAGCGGGAGGTCCACCTGCACGCCGCCGGAAACCAGCGCCGCCATCTGCGTGGCCGGCTCGGGGATCACCCGGAAGACGAGCCGGTCGAGCGGCGGCGGACCGCCCAGCGCCGCCGGGAAGAGCAGCTCCCGCTCCACCACCAGCCGGTCGCCCGCGCGCCACTCCGCGAAGTGGTACGGTCCGCTCCCCACCGGATGACGGTTGAACTCGGCGTTGCGCAGCTCCGCCGGCGGGATGCCCTGGAGGAGGTGCTTCGGCGCCGGCGCCCACCAGAAGTCCTGGATCGCCTGCGCGTGCGGCTGCGTGAAGTGGAAGCGGATCGTGTACGGGTCCAGCACGTCCGCGCGGTCGACGAACCCCAGGTACGCCTCCGCGAGCAGCGACGCGGTCGCCGGGTCCTTCGCCATGTCGAACGTGAACTTGACGTCCTCGGCGGTGACCGGCTGGCCGTCGTGCCAGCGCACGTCCTTGCGCAGATGGAAGACGACGCCGGTATCGCCGAGCATCTCCCATGACTCGGCGAGGTAGGGAACCGCGTTCAACGCCGAGTCGAACTGGATGAGCGGCGTGTAGAGCCCGTACTGGATCAGCTCGTTCGTGTACTGGTCGGTGGCCAGGATCGGGTTCAGCGCCTGGAAGTCACTGCTCATCGCGATGGCGACGGTGCCGCCCTTCGTCACCGGCGCGCCGGGCGCGGCGGCCTGCTCGCGAGGCTTCTCCCCGCCGCACGCCGCCAGCGCGACGACGACGGCTCCGACCAGCGCGCGGCTCCACCCCCTCACGTCCCACGAGCGCATCCGATTCTCCTCTCCGTGTGCCCGCTCATCGCCGCCAGGTCCAGGCGGCGGAGCCGAAGTGCCGTTCCCACCGTGCGGCCGCGCGCTCTTCCTCGGAGGAGAGCGCCAACCGCGCAAGACGAATGCCCAGCGCCTGCTCGAATCCCGTCGCGATCGCCGCCTCGACGACCTCGCGCGCCGGCGCCCGGCCGAGCAGCGCCGCCAGCGTCGCCGCGCCGGGCGGCGCGGGGAGTGTGGCGCCGCCACGCTCCGCCAGCAAGTCGAGGATCACGGACTGGTCGCCGTCCAGCAGGAGCGAGCCGTGCTGGAGGAGCACGCGCCGCTCGCACCGCTGCGCGCTCCCGACCAGCTTCCGCCCTTCCGCCACGACCTCGCCCGGCGCGGCCGCCTCGAAGCACGGCGCCGGGCCGAGCGCCGCGCCCAGGCGGCCCGGCGCCGTCGCGGCGCGCGCGGCGCCGGAGCCGGGCCCGGCCGCGGGCAGCGGCTCCGTCGAGCCGGCGATGCGCGCCGCCACACCGAGCGCCCGTAGCCCCGCCACGAGCGCCCCGTTGATCGCGACGTACGTCTCGCGCGGCGAGCCGAGCACGCCGACCGGCACCGCCACCGCGTACGTCACCTCCCGGTCGTGCAGCACCGCGCGCCCGCCGGTCGGGCGCCGCACGATGTCGATCCCGCGCGCCGCGGCGGCGTCGGGATCGTAGATGCCGTGCGCCGGCTGGTTGCGCCCGAAGGACAGGCACGGCGGATCCCATGCGTAGAGGCGGAGGGCCGGCCGGCCCCCCGCCTGCACGCTCTCCATGAGCGCCTGGTCCCGCGCCATGTTCGCGGCGCCCGTGCGCGGCGGATCGCCGACGTCGACCAGGCGCCAGACGGGCGGCTCGCGCATCCCGGCCCTCAGGCCGCCGGGCCGTACGCCTCCACCGGCGGGCACGCGCACACCAGGTTGCGGTCGCCCGCGGCATTGTCCACCAGCCCCACCGACGGCCAGAACTTGTGCTCCCGCGTCCACGGCGCCGGGAACGCCGCCTCCTGCCGCGAGTACGGGCGCGTCCACTCGTCGGCCGTGACCATCGCCGCGGTGTGCGGCGCGTTCTTCAGCGGGTTGTCGTCCCGCGGGTAGATGCCAAGCTCGATCTTCTGGATCTCCGCGCGGATCCCGATCAGCGCATCGCAGAACCGGTCCAGCTCGGCGCGCGACTCGCTCTCCGTCGGCTCGATCATCAGCGTGCCGGCCACGGGGAACGACACGGTCGGCGCGTGGAAGCCGTAGTCCATCAACCGCTTGGCGATGTCGCCGGCTTCCACGCCCGCGGTCTGCTTGAGGGGCCGCGGATCGATGATGCACTCGTGCGCCACGGTGCCGTTGCGCCCGCGGTAGAGCACAGGGTAGTGCCCCTCCAGGCGCTTCGCCACGTAGTTCGCGTTCAGGATCGCGACCTCGCTGGCGCGCCGCAGCCCGTCCGGTCCCATCATCCGGATGTACGCCCAGGAGATCGGCAGGATCTCCGGGCTCCCCCACGGCGCCGCCGACACCGCGCCGATCGCCTCGGCGCCGCCCGTCGGCACGACCGGATGCCCCGGCAGGAACGGCACCAGGTGCGCGGCGACGCCGATCGGCCCCATCCCCGGCCCACCGCCGCCGTGCGGGATGCAGAACGTCTTGTGCAGGTTCAGGTGGCAGACGTCGGCGCCGATGTCGCCGGGGCGGGCCAGCCCGACCATCGCGTTCATGTTCGCGCCGTCGAGGTAGACCTGGCCGCCGTGCTCGTGCACGATCCGGCAGATCTCCGTGATCCCCTCCTCGAAGATGCCGTGCGTCGACGGGTAGGTGATCATGAGCGCCGCCAGTCGCCCGGCGTGCTCCTCGGCCTTCGCGCGCAGGTCGTCCAGGTCGACGTTGCCCCCGTCGTCCGTCGCCACGACGACGACCTTCAGCCCCGCCATCGCGGCGCTGGCCGGGTTCGTCCCGTGCGCCGACTGCGGGATCAGGCAGACGTCCCGGTGCCCCTCGCCCCGCGCCTCGTGGTACGCGCGGATCACGAGCAGCCCCGTCAGCTCGCCCTGCGAGCCGGCGTTCGGCTGGAGCGAGACCCCCGCGAACCCGGTGATCTCCGCCAGCCACGCCTCAAGCTGATCGAACAGGATCCGGTACCCGCCCGCCTGCCAGCGCGGCGCGAACGGATGCAGCCCGGTGAACTCCGGCCACGTGATCGCCAGCATCTCCGCGGCCGCGTTCAGCTTCATCGTGCACGAGCCGAGCGGGATCATCGACGTCGTCAGCGACAGGTCCCGCGACTGTAGCCGGTGCAGGTAGCGCATCATCTCGGTCTCCGAGTGATAACTGTTGAAGACCGGATGCGTCAGGAATGCGCTCGTCCGCCGCAACGCCGCGGGGATCCCGTCGCTGGCCGCCGCCGCCAGCGCCTCGGGCGTGAAGTCCGGAGCCGCGCCGTCGTTGAAGATCGTCAGCAGTTCGGCAAGGTCCTGCGCCGTCGTCGTCTCGTTCAGCGCGATGACGACGCTGCCGCCGAGCCGCCGCAGGTTGATCTCCCGCGCCTCCGCCGCCGCAAGGAGCGCCTCCGCGCGCCGCTCGCCCACGTCGACGCGAACCGTGTCGAAGAACGCCTCGTGTGCGACGTCGTAACCGAGCCGGCGCAGCCCCTCCGCCAGCGCCAGCGCCAGCCGATGCAGCCGCGAGGCGATCGCGACGAGGCCAGCGGGCCCGTGGTAGACCGCGTACATGCTCGCCACCACGGCCAGCAGCACCTGCGCCGTGCAGACGTTGCTCGTCGCCTTCTCACGCCGGATGTGCTGCTCGCGCGTCTGGAGCGCCATCCGCAGCGCCGGATCGCCCTGCGAGTCCGTCGAGACGCCGATGATCCGCCCCGGGAGCTGCCGCTTGTACTCGTCGCGCGCGGCGAAGAACGCCGCGTGCGGACCGCCGTACCCGAGCGGCACGCCGAAGCGCTGCGTGTTGCCGACGGCGACGTCCGCGCCCCACTCGCCGGGCGGCGTGAGCAGCGTCAGCGACAGCAGATCGCAGGCGACGGTCACGAGCGCATCGGCCGCGTGCGCCCGCTCGACCAGCTCGCGGTAGTCGTGGACGGCGCCGTCCGTGGCCGGGTACTGGAGCAGCACGCCAAACACCTGCGGCCCGAACTCGAAGCGGCGATGGTCGCCGACCGAAACCTCCCAGCCGCGCGCGCGCGCCCGCGTCCGCACGACGTCGATGACCTGCGGATGGCAGAGGTCGGAGACCAGATAGACGTTGCGCTCGCCCGGGCGACCGCCCTTGACGGCGTGGCTCAGCGCCATCGCCTCGGCGGCGGCCGTCGCCTCGTCGAGCAGCGACGCGTTCGCGATCGGCAGCCCCGTCAGATCGATCACCATCGTCTGGAAGTTGAGCAGCGCCTCGAGCCGGCCCTGCGCGATCTCGGCCTGGTACGGCGTGTACGCCGTGTACCACCCCGGATTCTCCAGCACGTTGCGGAGCACCACCGGCGGCGTGATCGCCTCGTGGTAGCCCATCCCCAGGAACGAGCGGAACACCCGGTTCTGCCGCGCGATCGCCCGCAGCTCCGCGAGCGCCTCGTGCTCCGTGACCGCCGCCGGCAGCTCGAGCGGGCGACGCAGCCGGATCGACTCCGGCATCGCCGCGTCGATCAGCTCGTCCAGGCTGCCGTACCCCAGAAAATCCAGCATCCGGCCGATCTCGGCCTCGCTCGGGCCGATGTGCCGCCGTACGAACCGATCGGTGTGATCCAGAGAGTTCGCGCTCGTCATGCCTCTCGCTTCCCTCGCATGAAATGGCCGGGGCGAACCGGCCGGACGGCGCCGCCCGTGGGCGCGCTTGCAGTGGACTCCGTCCCGCGGCGGAGCGGAGCACCTGATGATACCCCGCGCCGGTCCGCGGTGCCAGCCGAGGGCGCAGACGCGCCTCAGGCCCGCGCACCGGTCGGCGGGCCGGCCAAAACGAAGCTCCCCGGCCGCGCCCGCGCGCGGGCGGGGAGCATGGCCTGCCGGCGGCGGGACTCAGAACTCGTAGCTCTCGCCCGGCTCGAGCACCCGCACCTCCGCCCGATCGCCGACCTCCCGCGCGAACGCCGTCGGGTCCTGCGCGATCAGCTCGAACGTGTTGTAATGCATCGGGATCACGACCCTGGGCTTGATGAACTCCACCGCCCGCACCGCGTCCCGCGGCCCCATCGTGAAGTTGTCGCCGATCGGCAGGAGCGCCACGTCGACCTGCCCCTGCAACAACTGCATCTCCATGAGCAGCGCCGTGTCGCCCGCGTGGTAGACCCGCTGACCGCCCGCCAGATCGAGCCACCAGCCGCCCGGCATCGTCGTGTACTTCCCCTCGTCGTCGCCGGCCACCTCCCCGCCGTGCAGCGCCGGCGTCATCTTCGCATAGCCGAACGGGAACCGATGACCGCCGCCGATGCTCATCCCGTGCGTGCTCTCCACGCCCTGCGTCTGCGCGAAGGAAACGATCTCGAACGAGGAGACGAGCATCGCACCCGTGCGCTTGGCCAGTGGGATCGCGTCGGCGAAATGGTCGAAGTGGCCGTGGCTCACGAGGATGTAGTCGAGATCGTCGATGTCGCTCGGCTTGATGTCCGCCTTCGGGTTCTGCTCGAGCCACGGATCGAACAGGATCCGCGTCCCCTCATCGGTCTCCAGCATGAAGCACGAGTGACCGTGCCACGTCAGGCGAGCCATGACAACCTCCTTCAGCGGCTATTCCCCGATCTGCGCCGCGTACTCCTTCGCGTCCAGCAGCTCGTCCAGCGACGAGGGGTTCGCAATCCGGATCTTGATCAGCCAGCCCTCGCCGTAGGGATCGCTGTTCACCAGCGACGGATCCTCCTGCACCGCCTCGTTCACCTCGACCACCGTCCCCGCCACCGGCGAGTAGAGGTCGCTCACCGCCTTGACCGCCTCCACCGTGCCGAAGACCTCCATGCGACCGAACTTGTCCCCCGGGTTCGGTAGCTCAACGTAGACGATGTCGCCCAGCTCCCCCTGGGCGTAATCGGTGATGCCCACCTGATACACGTTCGCCTGCTCGGTGGGCATGAGGTACTCATGCTCCTCCGTGTACAGCAGGTCCTCCGGAATCTCCGACATCGCTCCTCCTCGCGCACTCCCGGCCGCCGACGTGAACCGCGGCGTCACAATAGACGACGCCGCTCGATAGCGTCAAGACGCGACGGATTCGCCCTCCAGGTCGCTCGCGCCCGCCGCCGACGACACCGCCGCCAGCCGACGGAGCACCGCCGCCAGCCGGCGCAGCTCCGTCTCCACGATCCGCAGCTCGTCCCGCACCATGGGGTCCGTCACCGCAGGGTCGTCCAGCAGGAGCTGCACATGGCCCAGCGCCACGGTCAGCGGGTTGCTCGCATCGTGCCGCACCCGCCGGACGAGCTCGATGACCTCGTTGTAGCGCTCCTCCATCGCGCCCTCCTGGCGCCCTCGCTGCACCGATCCGCGCAAGAATAGACCGGCCACCGCCCCGACGCCAGCGGCGCCTGCGCCCGCCGCGGGCGCCGCCCGCGCAGGCGCGGCCAGCCCCCCCGCCGAGCCACCGGCATGGACCGCTCATCCCCTTGAGCTTGCGGAACTTCGCCCGTCCCGTTAGAGTACTCGACGTCGCTCGCGCCACCGGCGCGGCGAACGGGCCGCCCCGCCGCCCCCGCAGGGCGACGGCGTGCCGCGACAGCGGCCGGCGGACCGCGGGACTCGCGTCCCGCCGGTGTCCACGCCCGATCGTTCCCCTTTGAAAGGAGGTGATCCCTTGCCAAGTACGAGTACTGTCCGCGACCTGACACGGGCAAGCGATCGCCGCATCGGCGCCTAGCCGATCGCCGACAGTCCGTCCGCTTCGACGGAGGTGCCGGATCGCGGCATCGCGTCGGGTTGGGACAGGACAGACGGCGCCGCCGGATCATGCCGGCGGCGCCGTTCTCGTTGCACCCCGCCAGGGGGGCGACCCGCTCGCCGCCTGGGCCGTCTGGTGGCCGGCCGGGGCGCCACGTAGCTTGCACGCGACCGCAGCACCCGCGTTTGTCGGCACGAGGAGATCGCGATGGCCGTCATGCTCCCGGAAATCTCGCGTCCGCCGCTCACCATCCTCACGGAGGAGGAGCGCCTCTTCCGCGATACCGTCCGCTCCTGGGCGGAGGAGACGATCACCCCGCGAATCCACGCCATGGATGCCGCGGCGCGTCTGGACCCGGAGCTCATCCCGCAGCTCTTCGAGCTCGGGGTGATGGGGATCGAGATCCCCGAGCGCTGGGGCGGCGCGGGCGCCTCGTTCTTCACCTCCGTCGTCGTCGTCGAGGAGCTCTCCCGCATCGATCCCAGCGTGGGCGTCTTCGTCGACGTGCAGAACACGCTCGTCAACAACGCGCTCCTCCGCTGGGCCTCCGAGGAGCAGAAGGCGCGCTACCTCCCGCGCCTGGCCAGCGATACCGTCGGCGCCTACGCCCTCTCCGAGGCCGGGTCCGGTTCGGACGCGTTCGCGCTCCAGACCCGCGCCCGCGACGACGGCGACGCCTGGGTCCTCGATGGCCGCAAGCTCTGGATCACGAACGGCGCCGAGGCCGGGCTCTACATCATCTTCGCCACCCTCGACCCCGCCGCGGGCTACCGCGGCATCACCGCCTTCCTCGTCGAGCGCGACACCCCCGGCTTCGCCGTCGGCAAGAAGGAGGACAAGCTCGGGATCCGCGCCTCGTCGACCGTCGAGCTGATCCTCGACGGCTGCCGCGTGCCGAAGGACAACGTCCTCGGCGAGATCGGCAAGGGCTACAAGATCGCCATCGAGACGCTCAACGAGGGGCGGATCGGCATCGGCGCCCAGATGCTCGGCCTCGCCCAGGGCGCCCTCGACCACACCGTCCGTTACGCCCGCGAGCGCGAGCAGTTCGGTCACGCCATCGCCGAGTTCCAGGGCGTCCAGTTCCAGCTCGCCGAGATGCGCACCGAGCTCGAGGCCACCCGCCTCATGGTCTACAACGCCGCTCGCCTCAAGGACGCCGGTCAGCCGTTCATCGTCGAGGCGGCCATGGCCAAGCTCTTCGCCTCCCAGGTCGCCCAGCGCATCGCCTCGCGGGCCATCGACCTCTTCGGCGGCTACGGCTTCACGAAGGAGTACCCGGTCGAGAAGCTCTACCGCGACGCGAAGATTGGCACGATCTACGAGGGCACCAGCAACATGCAGCTTCAGACGATCGCGAAGTTCATGTTGCGGTAGCCTCCGCCGCCTCGCGCCGCGGGCCGGGTGCGCCCGCTCTTTCGCCGTATTCCCGACCGAATATCCGCCGGCGACGGAGGATTCTCCCGGCCGCTGGTCCGGCTCCGACCGACTTGACGTCGGATCGACCCGGATCGGACTATGAAACGGACGCGCCGCACGGTGCCGGGAGCCTTCCTCCGGGCCGGCGGGTAGCACGCGGGAGGGCGAGCCGTCCCGCCGGACGGTCCGGCCGGGTCGCAACGGCCCAACCGGCCGCCGCGTGCGCCGGCCGCGCCGCTCCGGGGGGCGCGACGGAGCGGGTCGAGCCGGCCCGGCCCCTGGCACGATCCATGACACCGAGCCGCGCCGGCCTCGCAACCGCGCCCGGTCACGAGGACGGGCCGAGGAGAAGAGGGAAACCATGGCGGACGACATGGCGACGTCGAACGGGAAGCCCGGGGCGGCCGAGGGGTCGGCCGGCGCGCAGGAGGTCGCGGAGCGCGGGCGCGGCGCGACGCCCGTCAGCGAGCGGGAGGCTCGGCAGGTGGCGGAGGCGGCGCGCGAGACGGAGTGGTCGAAGCCGAGCTTCGTGCGTCAGCTGTTCCTGGGCAAGCTGCGGCTCGACCTGATCCACCCCCCACCGGAGCCCGATCCCGAGGAGCAGCGGCGCGCGGCCGCGTTCATGGCCGAGGCGCGCGCGTTCCTGGACGCGACGGTCGATCCGGAGGAGATCGACCGCACGGGCAAGCTGCCGGACGAGGTCATCGACGGGCTGCGCCGGCTCGGCGCGATGGGGATGAAGATCCCGCGCGAGTACGGCGGGCTCGGGTTCTCGCAGACGAGCTACAACCGCGCGATCGCGCTCTTCAGCACGTATAGCCCGGCGATCGGCGTGCTCCTCTCGGCGCACCAGTCGATCGGCGTGCCGCAGCCGCTGAAGATGTTCGGGACGGAGGCGCAGAAGAAGAAGTACTTGCCGCGCCTGGCCGCCGGCGCGATCTCGGCGTTCGCGCTGACGGAGCCGGACGTGGGCAGCGATCCGGCGCGGCTGAGCGCCACGGCCGACCCGACCGAGGACGGCGAAGCCTACATCCTGAACGGCGAGAAGCTGTGGTGCACCAACGGCCCGATCGCCGAGATCATGGTGGTGATGGCGCGCACGCCGGCGCCCAAGCCCGGCGGCCGGCGCGGGATCACGGCGTTCATCGTCGAGAGCTCGTGGCCGGGCGTCGAGGTCGTGCACCGGTGCGAGTTCATGGGGCTGAACGGCATCGAGAACGGCGTGATCCGCTTCACCAACGTGCGCGTGCCGAAGGAGAACGTGCTGTGGGGTGAGGGGAAGGGGCTCAAGCTCGCGCTCATCACGCTGAACACGGGGCGGCTGACGATCCCGGCGACGTGCGCCGCCGCCGGAAAGTGGTGCCTCGAGGTCGCCCGCCAGTGGAGCAACGAGCGCGAGCAGTGGGGCGCGCCGATCGGCAAGCACGAGGCGGTCGCCGACATGCTCGCCGACATCGCGGCGAGCACGTTCGCGATGGACGCGATCGCCGAGCTGTCCGCCGCGCTCGCGGACGCGGGCAAGTCCGACATCCGGCTCGAGGCGGCCATCGCCAAGATGTTCAACTCCGAGGCGGCGTGGCGCACGGTCGACCTGACGGTGCAGATCCGCGGCGGTCGCGGCTACGAGACGGCCCGCTCGCTGGCGGCCCGCGGCGAGAAGGCGATCCCGGTCGAGCGCGTGATGCGCGACCTGCGCATCAACATGATCTTCGAGGGCTCCAGCGAGATCATGCGCCTCTTCATCGCTCGCGAGGCCGTCGACCCACACCTCTCCCGCGCCGGCGCGTTCGTCGACACCGAGGCGCCGCTCGGCGAGCGACTCAAGGGGTTGGCCGGGCTCACGGCTCACATCGCCGGCTGGGTCCCGCCGCTCTACGTCGGCTGGGGCCGCTGGCCGAAATACGCCGAATTCGGCCCGCTGGCGACGCACCTCCGCTTCACCGACCGCGCCGCCCGCAAGCTGGCGCGCACCCTGTTCTGGGCCATGGCGCGCTTCGGGCCGCGGCTCGAGAAGAAGCAGGCCGTCCTGTTCCGCCTCGTCGACATCGGCGCCGAGCTGTTCGCCATCGCCGCCGTCTGCGTCCACGCGCACAAGAAGCTGACGGAGAACCCGGCCGAGCGCGGGCCGATCGAGCTGGCGGACCTCTTCTGCCGCGGCGCGCGCCGGCGCGTCCGCCGCCTCTTCGCCGACGTCTTCAAGAACCACGACGACTACAAGTACCGCGTCGCGCAGAACGTGCTGAAGGGGAAGCACGTCTGGCTGGAGGCCGGCGACGCCTCGCCGCGGACCGCGCGCCCCGCCGGCCGCTCCGAGGCCGCCCTCGCGCCGGCGCCCGCCGGCGACGCCTGAGGTCGGCGGGGCGGCGGGCCGCGCCCCCCGCCGCCCCCCCCCCCGGCGGCCCCCCGCCGCGCCGCGGGGGGGGGGGGGGGGGGGGGGGCCCCCGCCGCCCGCCTCCCCCGCGCCGCGCAGCAAATCTCTTGCGGTCGTTTTTTCCGCGAAATAGCTTCGTTACCATTCCCAGAGCGCGGCATCCCTCCCCGTGGTGCGCCCATGCCCCTCATTGCCGCTCTCCTCCCCAACCCGTCGGACCGACAGTGTCTTCGGCTGGCGGCATCTCCCTACACCGTGACGTGGGCGGAGAACTGGCGCGACCTCAGCCGTGCCGTCCGGCGCGAGCCCGTGGAAGCCGTCGTCGCCGACGTGCACGCCGAGCCGCGGAAGGATGGCGCGCTGCGCGTGTTGCGCTTCGTCCAGCGCTATCCGCTCACCCCCGTCGTCGTCTGGGGCGACATGGACGGCCGCGAGCTGTTCCGCGTCGGCAAGGCGGGCGCCGCCGAGGTCGTCGTCTCGCGGGAGGCGCGCGACGCGGAGCTGGTGGCCGGGATCCTGGAGGCCGCGCTCCGCCGCGGCCTGGCGCCCGTCCTCGACCTCCGGCTCGTCGGCCGCCTCACCGCGGAGGCGCGCGCCGTCGTCCGTCACGCCGCCGACCACATCCCGTCCCGGATCCAGGTGCCCGACCTCGCGGCCGCGTTCGGCCTCTCCGTCTCGACGCTCGAGCGCCGCTTCGAGCGCTGGGGACTGCCGACGCCCGGCCGCCTCCTCCTCTGGCTCCGCGTGCTCTACGGCCTCCGCTGGCTGCTCGAGCCCGGTCGCAGCGTCGAGTCCGTCGCGGTCCAGCTCGGCTACTCCTCCGGCGCGGCGTTCCGCCGCGCCCTGCGAGCGACGATGAGCGGCCGACCGACACCGCTCCGGAACACGCGCGGCTTCGAGCTCGCGCTCGAGAAGTTCCTCGACGAATGCCCCGGAGCGCCGACTCCCTCCACCCTCGGCAGCGGATAGGAAGATGGCTCGCTACGACCGCATCGCTCCGATCCCCTCGCCGCCCCGCGAGACCGCCTTCCCCGGCTGGTTGGCCCTCCGAGACCTCGAGGAGAATGAGCGCGATGCGGACCTCGCGCGCCGCGTTCGACTCCGTTTCCTCGCGCTCCGGCCGCTGCGCCGGCTCCTGGCGGCCGGGCTGGCCGCCGTCCCGCAAGCCTCCTTCGAGCGACAAATCGAGAGCGTGCGCGAGGAGCTGGGGCAGCTCTCGCCGCGCGACCCCGAGCGGGCGCAGCTCGCGCGCTTCCTCCATTCCGCGCGCGGCCGCTCGCCCGCGGTGCTGGCGGAGGCGTGCCTCGAGCTGGGGGAAGCCGTGGAGGAAGCCGGGCACCGCTACGGCGCCGAGGAATTCTACAGCACGGCCTTCGAGCTGGCGGACATGATGGGGCTCGCCGCTGCCCGGGTGGCGGCGCTGCGCCGACTGGGCATGCTCGATCACCGGCTGTCGCGCCTGAACGACGCGCGCCGCGCGCTGGGCGAGGCGGTGCAGACGGCGCTCCCAGCGGGCGCGCGCGCCGAGTGGGCCCACGCCGTGGCCGGCGCCGCGGCGCTGGCGCGGAGCGAGGGCGATCCCGCCGGCGCCCGCGCGATGCTGGACGATGTGGTACGACGCGGCCGGAGCTGGGGGGACGCCACCGTGACCGCGCTCGGCCGCGTCGCGCTCTCCGCGCTCGAGCTGGCGGAAGGCGCCCCCGACCGGGCCGTCGAGCACGCCTGGCGCGCGCTCGAGGGCGCGCCCCCGCCGCCGATGCGCGTCGCCGCGCTCGCACGGCTCGGCGCCGCGCTCCGCACACTCGGCCTCTACGCCGCGGCGCAGCGCGCCTTCGAGCTGGCGCTCACCGAGACCGCCGACGATGCGGAGCGCTGGCGCACCGAGATCGAGCTTGCGGTCACGGCGGCCGAGGCGGGGAACGCGAGCCAGTTCGTCACCGCCCGCCGACGGTTGCTGCGCGAGGCGAAGGCGGAGCCGCCGCCCCGCCGCGTGCTCGCGCGCCTGCACCTCCGGCTCGGCCAGGGCTGCCTCCTGGCCGGCATGCCGGACCCCGCGCGCGAGCACGTCCGGGACGGGATCGACCTCGCCCGACGCCTCGGCGACGGCGAGCTGCTTCGTCAACTCGACGAGCTGCTCGGCATGCTCGAGCGCTCCGCCGGCGGCGAGGCGCCGATCGCCGTCCCGCGGCGGGAACCCACCGAGCGGACGCTCCGCATCGCGGATGAGCTCCAGGCATCGCGCCAGCCCGTGGCGGCGCATCCCTGAGCCGGGGAACCGGGCGGCGGCCCGGGGGTAGGCAGTCTCCATCGTCCGGACGGCGGTCCCCCATCCCGAACGCCCTGGCCCATCATCAGCATCAGCGGTCATCGATGATCCACCTCCGCCCCTCGATGGCGCTGCTCCTCGTGGGGCTCGGCCTCGCCCTCTTCCCCGCCTGTCGTCGTGCGGCTACCGGGGCGGCGGGCCAGAATGAGAAGCTGGATCCGCCGCTCCGTCGCATGGTCGCCGAGCGCCCCGATTCGATCGTCGGTATCTTCGTACGCACCGTCGCGGCGCCCACGCCGGAGCAGCGCGAGGCGCTCACCCGCGCCGGGCTCGCGATCGGCTCCGCCGTCGGTGACGTGGTGACGGGTCGCGCGCGTGCGCGCGCCGCACCCCGGATTGCGGCGCTCGATTTCGTGCGCTACCTGGAGCTCGCCCGGACCGTACCCGCGCACTGAGGCGCACGCCAGCGGCCCACTCGACCCCCTGACCCCCGGGACATTGATGCGGTTCGCTTTCACCCGATCGCTCGTGCCGCTCACGGTTCTGGCGCTGCTCACCCCGGCCGCGGCCGGGGCGCAGCAGCGCGGGAAGCCGTACGTCGATCCGAAGCTGCGGATGCTGATGCGCCAGGAGTACCGGGACGCGATCCCGAGCGCCCGCGCCGACCTGCGGGAGGCGACGGCCGCGCCGCTGGCGGGCGTGGTGGCGCTCGACTACGCGCGTGGCGCCGGGTCGCCACGCGTCGCGGCGCTGGTGGAGTTGCACGATCCGTCCGGCGCGGACGAGCTGCGTGCGCACGGCGCCGAGGTGGGCACGATGATCCGCGACCGCGAGGGCACCTACATCGCCACCGTGCGCATCCCTGTGGAGGCTCTCCCGGCGCTCGCGGGCTCGGATCGCATCGTCGCGATGGAGGCGGCGCCGACGCTGCACGCGCAGAACGATTCCGGCGTGGCCTCGATCCGCGCGGACCAGGTGCGCTCGCGCGAGGGCGGCACCTGGACGGGCTACGCCGGGCAGGGCGTCATCGTCGGCGTCTACGACACGGGGCTCGACTTCCGGCATGACGACTTCCTGGACGCGAACGGCAAGACGCGGGTGCTCGCGCTCTGGGACCAGACGTCGCCGGGCACGCCGCCGGCCGGCTTCACCTACGGCAACCTGTGCACACAGGCCTCGATCCAGGCCGCCATCGACACCCCGGGCACGGGATGCACCGAGCGGGACTACGACGGGCACGGCACGCACGTGACCGGCACCGCCGCTGGCGACGGCTCGGCCGTCGGCACCGGCGGCACCGCCTACCAGTACGCCGGCGTGGCCCCGGCGGCGGACCTGCTCATCGTCAAGGGCGGCGACGGCAACTTCACCTTCGACAACATCGCCGACGGCATCACGTGGATGCGGCGGACGGCGCAGTCGCTCGGGAAGCGGATCGCGATCAACCTGTCGCTGGGCGGGATCGGCGGTCCCGCCGACGGCACCTCGCTCGTGGAGCGGCGGCTGGATGCCGAGGTCGATTCGGGCGCGATCATCGTGGCGTCCGCGGGGAACTCGGGGTCGAACGGGAACACGACGCCCCCGCTGGAGCCGGTCCTCATCCACGCCGGCAAGTCGATGGTCACGGGCGAGAGCGCGGAGGTGCAGTTCGAGGTGCCGGCGTACATCGCGACCCCCGGCCGGTGCAACGACTACGTCGTCATCGACCTCTACTACTCCGACCAGGACGAGTACGACATCACGCTGGTCCGGCCGGACGGCACGTTCGCGACCGCCGCGAAGGGGACGCAGACGGTGCAGGACAGCACGGGCGGCGAGATCTTCATCGACAACGGCCAGGATGGCCCGATGCCCGCCGACGGCGACATCGATGCCCACATCGAGGCGAACGACTGCACCGCGGAGCAGAACGCGCCGGCGCCCGGGCTGTGGACGTTGCGTCTCCAGGCGCGGAGCATCGCGTCCGGCCGGCCGTGGCACCTGTGGATGTGGGCCAGCAACCTCAACGGCGGGTACGCGTTCGGCCGCAGCGGATTCGACAACCGCTTCGTCGTCGGCACCCCGGGCACGGCGAAGAACGTGATCACCGTGGGCGCCTACGTCACCAAGCTCTCCTGGCTCGCGGCCACCGGCTCCACCGTCAGCTTCGTGCAGAAGGAGGAGCTCGGCGACCTCGCGCGCTTCTCGTCCGGCGGCCCCTCGCGCGACGGCCGGCTGAAGCCCGAGATCACGGCGCCCGGGCTAGGCGTGATGTCGGCGCTGTCGCGCGACGCGCTCGCCACCGACAAGCTGAAGGCGCCCGACGGCGTGCACTGGGTGATCTCCGGAACGAGCATGGCCGCGCCGCACGTCACCGGCGCCGTGGCCCTCTTCCTCCAGAAGTCGCCCGAGCTGACGGCGGCGCAGATCAAGGCGCTGCTCGCCTCGACCGGCCGGCAGGACGCGTTCACGCTCCGGCGCTACGATCCGGCCGGGAGTCCGGCCGACTGGTGGGGTTACGGCAAGCTGGACGTGAAGGCCGGCATCGACCGCCTCGGCGGCGACGTCCAGACCGTCGCGACGCTCGGCCTCGCGCCGCGCGCCGACACGCTCCCCACCAACGCCACGCTCCAACTGAAGGCGACGCCGCGAAACTACCTGGGCACGCCGATCCCCGGCGTCGCCGTGACGTTCTCGTCGTCCGCGCCCGCGGTGGCCTCCGTGGACGCGAACGGCACCGTCAAGGCGCTGGCGCCGGGCAACGCGTTCATCGTCGCCACCGGCGCCGGCCTGCGCGACAGCGCCGCGATCGTGGTGGTCCCGCCGGCCAAGCTCGCCGTGACCGGCACCTCGCTGGCCTCGAGCAAGGCCGTGCTGAGCGCGAAGGGCACCCGGATCCCGCTCCTCTCGCTTCAGCTCGCGGCGGACGGCTACGAGGACATCCGCGTCCGGTCGCTGGCCTTCGACATCTCGGGCGACGATCCGGCCGCCCGCGTCGTCGCCGTGCACGACGTCGACGGCAACGCGCAGGCGGACGCCGGCGACCCCGTCGCCGGCTCTGCGCAGGCGAAGCTGACGGCCGGCACGCCCGCGCGCGTCACGATCGACCTCGCCGATGTGACGGCTCCGCGGAACGGCACCACCTCGCTGATCCTGGCCATCGAATCGAGCGGCCAGGTCCCGAACGCCACCGCGTTCTCGGCGACCTATGTCCCGGAGGCGGCGAGGACGATCGGCGTGCGCTCGCAGGCCGTCGACCAGATCGACGCCACCGCCGCCGTCGCGTCGGCGGCGGTCCACACGACCGTCCTGAAGCCGGGCGAGGTGTTCGCGCTGAGCGAGAATCCGGTGCTCTCCGACCACGTCGTCTTCAACTTCTCGAAGCGGCCGCGGACGGCGGGCATCTACTCCCTGACCGGCCGGCGCATCATCGACCTGACGACGAAGATCTCCTCCGAGGGTCGCGTTGATTGGGATCTCCGCAACGAGGACGGCGGCCGCATCGCCGCCGGCGTGTACCTCGTCGTGTTCGACGTCGACGGCCAGCTCGTCCGCAGGAAGCTCATCATCGCCCCCGGCGCCGCCCCCGCCGCGCCCCCCCCGGGGTTAAATGACGAGAGGGGGGGTT
>JADGGV010000272.1 GCA_019689775.1 Gemmatimonadota bacterium | reverse complement strand
GGGCGTGGTGGCCGGGCGCGGCCCGCCGCGGCGCAGCCCGGCGAGCCGCTCGACCACCGCGGCGGCGCGGGCGGATGCGCGCCCGGTGCGCGCCGGCGCCGACGTCGCCGGGAGCCCCGTCGAGACGAGCCACGCGCGCCCCGCCTCGTGGTCCCAGGCGAGCACCCAGTCGTAGAGCCCCATGCACAGGTCCGGCAGCGCCAGGTCGTCATGGCGCGGCGGCGGCACCCGCTCGAGGTGGTGCAGCAGGTCGTAGCCGAGGTAACCCGCGGCGCCGCCCTGGAACGGCGGCAGTCCCGCGATCGTCGGCGTCGCGAACGCGGTCAGCGCCGCGCGCAGCGCCTCGAACGGATCGCCCTGGAACCGGCGCCGACCGACCGGCCCCGCCGCCTCGACGACGCGCCCCTTGGCGCGCAGCACGAGGAACGGGTCCGCGGTCAGGAACGAGTAGCGGCCGAGCCGGCCCGAGACCGCCGCGCTCTCCAGCAGCAGGCAGTACGGCAGGTCGAGGAAGCGAGCGCACGCCTCGACGGGGGCCGGCGCGGCCGCGAGTTCCTCGACCTGCGGTCCCGTCATGGCCCGTCGCCTTCGTCGCCGCCGTCGTTCTGCGCGCGCCGGCGGGCGGCGGCGCGGCGCCGATCCGCACGCTCCCGCGCCACGCGCAGCCGGTCCGCGCGATCCGCCCGCGCATGCCCGGCGCCGTCCTCCTCCGCCGGCGTCAGATACCCCCACGCCAGCGGCGCCTCCTGGCGGTACGTCTTCCCCAGCGTCACGGCCAGCTCGGCCTTCGTCAGCTCGCGGCCGAGATAGAACGCGTGCGTCGCCTCGTGCACGTCGAGCCGCTCGAAGATCTCCCGCCCGCGCGTGCCGACCACGAACCGCTCCGCGTTGAACACGTAGATCCGCTCGCGGTCCGTGTAGATGCGGTAGTTCGGATCGGTCAGCCGCGCCTGCATCGCCCGCAGCTCCGCCTCGCCGTAGGCGACGACGTCCGGGTCCTTCACCGTGACCAGCCGCGGGTCCACGCGCTTCGGCAGCGTGCGGTGCTCCAGCGCGTAGTGCATCAGCCGCCGGGCGACGTCGACCTCGCGCACCGCGCCGCGCGCCCACGCCGCGTCCTCCGTCGTCAGCACGTGCCGGATCCCCAGCTCCTGGCAGAAGCCGATCAGCAGCGCGTTCATCCCGGTCGTGTCGGCGTCCGTCAGCTCCGTGATGTTCGCGATCCCCATCAGCATCTCCGCCTCGGGCTGCCGGCGCCGCGCCTCGCGGTAGCGCCACAGCGACTCCGCGAAGCCGTAGCCGATCGGCTCCAGGATCGGGTCGATTAGGTAGCGCGCGCCCCAGCGCTCGAGCGCCTCGATGCTGCGGTCGAGCGAGTCGAGCCCCTGGCCGGAGTCGGGGATCACGACCACCGTCGCATCCAGCTCGCGCGCCAGCTCGAGGTTCGAGCCGTTCACGCTCAGCACCAGCTCCGCGCCCGCGGCGACCGCCGTCCGGACCTCGGCCGCGTCGAAGCTGTCGATGCTGACGCGGTGCCCCGCCGCGCGCAGCGCCCGCACCACCTCGCCCAACGCCGGGAACGGCCGCCCGGGCGAGCAGCCGACGTCGATGATGTCCGCGCCGCTCGCCGCGTAGTACGCCGCGCGCCGCAGGATCTCCTCCGGCTCGAGCGAGGGCGCGTCGTGGATCTCGGCGAGGATCTCGATGTCGTGCGCGCCGTAGTCGCGCCGCACGGACGCGAGGCCGAAGTACTCCGGGATCTCGCGCAGGTCGCGCGGCCCCTTCTCGACCGGGATGCCGAAGCGCGCCGCCAGCGGCGCGACGTCGCCCTGGATCCGCCCGGGCAGCAGGATCAGGTCCGTGCCCGGCGGCGGCTCGAGGAAGCGCGCGATCCACTCCGGCGTCATCAGCGCGGCCACCGTGATCTTCATCACGGCGACGTCGTACGCGAACGCCGGCGCGGCGCGCTCCAGCGTGTCACGCAGCAGCGGCGCGGCGAGCTTCCCGGTGACGAACAGGACGCGCTCCGGCATGACGCGACCCGGCCCGGCTCAGCCGCCGGCCTTCCCGGCGAAGACGAATTTGTTCGGCGTGCCCTCGAGCGCCTGCCCCTCCGCAGGCCGCCACAGCACCGTCTCCTCGATCTTCCGCGCCAGCTCGAGGTCCTTCTCCGTGATCCCGCCGGCGTGGTGCGTCTTGAGCTTCACCCATACCTTCGCCCACGTCACCGACAGGTCGGGGTGGTGGTAGGCCGCCTCGGCCAGATAGCCGATCGCGTTCACCAGCATCAGCGTGCTCGGCCAGCCGTCGGTCCGGTACTGCCGGCGCAGCCAGCCGTCCTCGAGGTACCACCCGGGGAGCTCCGCCTCTAGCCGCGCCCGGACCTCCTCTTCGCTCAGCGTCGCCAGCTCGGGTCGTGCCATGGGTCGACTCCTTGTCGAGGTACGGGGGCTCAGACGGCCCCGCCGTTGATCGGCAGCACCACGCCCGTCAGGAAGCCGGCCTGCGGGGAGGCCAGGAACAGCGCCGCGGCGGCCACGTCCTCGGGCGCGCCGAAGCGCCCGAGCGGCGTCTCCGCCTCGATCCGGCGCCGCTCCTCCGCCGGGAGCTGCGCCGCGAACCCCGTGGCGATCCAGCCGGGCGCGAGCACGTTCACGCGCACCGTGGGCGCGACGCTGCGCGCCAGGCTGCGGCTGAACGCCTGCACGCCGCCCTTCGCCGCCGAGAACAGCTCCGCCTCGCGCCCCGCCATCCCGGCGAGCGCGCGGTCCCACGACATGTTCAGGATCAGCCCGCCGCCTTGCGCGCGCATCCGCTCCGCCGCCTCCCAGGAGCAGACGACCGTGCCGCACAGGTCGACCGCGAGCAGCCGCTCCAGCTTCTCGCGGTCCGACAGCCGCGCGCCCGCACCGGTGAGGATGTCCGCGCCCGCGTTGTTCACCCACACGTCCACGCGGCCGAGCCGATCGAACGCCTCCCGCACCAACCGCTCCGCCTCGCCCGCGCGCCCCAGGTCCGCCTGGAGCACGCTCGCCCGGATGCCCAGCGCCTCCGCCTCCGCCGCGACCGCCGTGGCCGCCGCCTCGCTTCGGTTGTAGGCGACGACGACGTCCGCACCCGCCCCGGCGAACGCCAGCACGATCGCGCGCCCGATCCCGCTCGACGCGCCCGTGATGACGGCCGCGCGCCCGACCAGCGCGCCGTCGCTTGACGCCCGTTCTCGCGCCTCTCTAGCTTGCCCGGCCATGCGCCTCCTGGTCAGCGTCGCCTCGCCCGAGGAAGCCCGCGCGGCGCTCGCCGGCGGAGCCGACATCATCGACGTGAAGAACCCGACGGAGGGGGCGCTCGGCGCGGCGCCGCCGGCCACGCTGCGCGCCGTCCGCGCCGTCGTCGCGCCGTCGGTCCCCGTCAGCGCCGCGCTCGGCGACGCGCCGCATTTGCCCGGCACGCTCGCGCTCGCGGCCCACGGCGCGGCGGCGTGCGGCATCGATTTCCTGAAGGTCGGACTGCTCGGCTCCCGGCGCCCCGGCGAGGCGCTCGAGCTCCTGGTGGCGGTTCGCGACGCTGCGATGGAGGCCGATTCCCGGGTCCGCATCGTCGCCGTCGCGTACGCCGATGCGGATCGGGTGGGTGGGCTCCCGCCTGGCGAGCTGCCGGACGTGGCGCTCGCTGCCGGGGTCGACGGAGTCCTGGTGGATACCTTCCTCAAGGATGGCACCACGCTCTTCGACGCGCTAGGGGAACGCGGCGTCGCTTCGTTCGTTGCGGCCGCGCACGCCGCCGGCCGCACCGTCGGGCTCGCCGGCTCGCTCCGCGCCGACGACCTGGCCCGCGCCCGCGACCTCGGCGCCGACATCGTCGGCGTGCGCGGCGCCGCCTGCGACGGCGGCCGCGGCGGCCGCATCTCGACCGGGCGTGTCCGCGCGCTGCGCGCCGCGCTCGATGTCGGCGGGTCCGAGTTGCCGGGGCGGCCGCTCGACTTCAGCTGACCGCCGTTGGCGGCGCCGTTCGACCTCAGCCGATCCGGGTCGCCGGCGCCGGCGCCCCCTCCAGCAGCGCCCGCACCCGCGCCGGATGCCGGCCGTTGACGATCCAGCACTCCATCCCCGCCTCCAGCGCCCGGCAGAAGTAGCCGTCGACGACGCCGCCGAGCGCCGCCCGCTCCACGACCGGGAGCACCCGGCCGTCCGCGCCGACGACGCCGTCCACCGACTTGAGCAGCACGAGCCGCGGCGCGCCCAGACGGGCCGCCACCCACGCGGCGATGCTGTCGCCCGTCACGTCCCACGAGTGCGGGAGCGGGTCGGCCGCGCGCAGCCAGCGGAACGGCGCCAGCACCGCCAACCGGCGCCGCGCGAGTGCATGGTGGATGCCGGCGCGCGAGTGCGCGAGCGCCGCCGGCCCGCCCCGCGCCGCTAGCCGCCCGACCAGCAGCCGCGCGAGCTGGTCCATGGCGAGGATCGCCATCCAGTGCGCGGCGCTCGCGCCCGGATCGCGGAACCGGCACTCGCGCCGCACCACGTCGGCGAACGGCCCGCCGCCCGGCACGACCACGAGCCGCCGCCCGTCCCGCGCCAGCTCGCCGAGCGTCTCCAGGAGCGCGTCCAGCCGCGCGCACCCGGCCAGGCTGCCGCCCAGCTTGAGGACGGCGTCGGGCGGCGCGGCGGGGCTCACGGCTGCACCGCCCTCCCCGGCGCGGCCGCCTGCTCGGCGCGGCGGCGCCGGCCGCGCGCGACGCGGCCGCGGGGTGGAGATGCTCCGCCGACCTGCGCCGGCGCCCGGGGTCGCGCGGGACCGCTGGGTTGCGCGGGGCTGTTGGCCCTCGCCGGGCCGCGGGGTCGGACCAGGCCGCCGGGGCGTGTAAGGCTGCCGGGCGGTGTCGGGCTGCCGGGCCGCGTCGGCCGCCCACCACGCGCGAGCCGTTCCGCGAGCAAGCACGCGACCGCGAGCGCCGGCGCGGTCGTCGCGCCGGCGCCCCACGCCCCGGTGAGCGCGACCGGCTCCAGCCCCGCATCGCGCGCCGCCTCCGCGGCCAGGGCGTGCCCGCACCCGGCCGTCAGCGCGACGCGCGGCGCCGCCGCGCCGAGTCGCCGCACCACCTGCCGGATCGCGGCCGCGATCTGCCGCCGTTGCTCGTCCACGACCTGCCGCGCGATCGACGTCACCTCCGCCGCGCTCACCGACTCGAGGTCGCCGCACACCATGCGCGCCAGCCGCCCCGCGCACTCGCGCCGGCTCGTCCCCCGGCCGTCCGGCGTCTCGCACGTGTACTCCGCCGCGCCGATCCGCCCGAGCCAGCGGTGCGCGTCCGCCGCGATCGCGAAGTGCTCCGCCGCGACGCGGCACCACCCGCCCCGCAGCCGCACGCGTCGCACGATCGCGCACACCGGTGTGCGCAGCACCCCGGTGTAGACCAGCTCGCCGGCCGCCAGCCGCTCGATGTCCGTGCGGCCCCGCGCCGCCACCCGCCCGCCGACGATCGGCACCACGTCCGTCGTCGTGCTCCCCACGTCCAGCAGGAGCGCGTCGGGGTGGCGCCGCGCCGCCCACGTCGCCGCGGCCAGCCAGTTCGCGGCCGCCGCGCCCGCCCGCGCGCGCCACGTCGACTCGAGCGCCCGGAACCGCCCGTCCGTGCCGAAGATCCACGCCGGCCTGTCCGGGAACGCGCGCCACACCGCCTCGAGCACCGCGCGCACGCCCGCGCGCTTCGTCTCGAAGCAGTCCGCCAGCTCCGCGGTCATCGTGACCGCCATGGCGTCGGGCGCGGCGCTCGCCGCGGCCGGGCAGCCCCTCGCGGCCGCACCGCTCCTCACGGCCGCGCCGGTCCTCGCGGCCGCGCCGCCCGTCGCGGGGGCGCCGGTCGTCGCGGCCGCGCTGGCCCGGCTGGAGCTGGCCGCGCCGGCCCCGCCCACCCCCGGGACCGCCCCGGACAGGATCTCGG
>JADGGV010000271.1 GCA_019689775.1 Gemmatimonadota bacterium | reverse complement strand
GCCCGGCCGGCCCCCGTCCCCGCCCACCGGCCGCCGTTGCCGCCTCAGGCCGCCTCCGCCTCCACCGTCACGATGTCGGCGATGTGCCAGCGCCGGTGCACGTAGCTCTCCAGCGCGCTCGGCGCGTCGCGCTCCGGGTCGTACACGAGTCCGCCGGAGACGACCACGAAGTGCCCCCGCGTGTCGCCCGGCTCGTGGATCAGGATGACCGCCGGATCCGCCGTCGGCTCGTACGCGGCGAGCGCACAGCCGTCCCCCGCGTCCGAGATCCGGACGAGCCGACCCGTCAGCCGCCGTAGCATCCGGGCGACCTCCATCGCCCGCAGCCCGTCTCCCGGGCGGACGGCCGGGTCCGCCGCCGCCGCCGCCTCGCGGTAGCTCACGCCCGCCAGCATGGCCGCCGCCGCGATCCCGCAGTCCCGGCCGTTCCGCTGCCGGATGTGCCGGATCGCCGCGGAGGGGGCTGCCGCCATGACCGGCCGGCCGGTCGCTTCCTTCTCGCGCCGCATCGACGCCACCTTCGATCCTGCTCTGGTTCGGTGTCGCCCCTCGTACACGCCGCCCCGGCCCCCGTTCCGGCCGACGCGCGGCCGGGCCGCGCGCACGGGCGTGCGCGGCGAGGCGCGCGGCCCGCGCCGACCGTCGACTCGCACCTCCCGCCACGAAACGCGCGACCCCGGGAGCACCAGGGTGCCCCCGGGGTCGGTGGGTGTGCGCCGCGCGCCGGTGTCCGGCCGCGCCTCAGGAGCGGTCGTTGCCGCGCGGCGGCAGCAGCGCGGCGATGCGGTCCCGCAAACTCTCCAGCCATGCCAGCTCCGCCGCCACCCGCTTCGCCGTCTTCTGGTCGATCGTCCCCTGGCCGGCCTCCACCATGAACACCATCGACCGCAGCGGCGCGGCGATCGACTCGAGCCAGTCGACGTCCTCCCACGAGAAGCCGTACCCCTGCCGGTGCAGCGCCAGCGCGGCCAGCGCGTGCCGCTCCTCCGGCGAGAAGCGCAGCACATACGTCTCGATGTAGTCCTGGATGTGTACGGCCCCGTCCTCCGGCAGCCACACCGCCAGGTCCACCATGTCCACGTTGACGGGCACGCCCCCGTTCCACTGCTCCTGCGTGAGCGCCGGCTTCACGTCGTTGCGCATTCGCCTTCTCCGGAAACCACGTCGGGACTTCGGGCGGTCGCCCGTCGGATCGCGAACTCGCCCCGCCGCCACGGACGACGGCCACCGCCGCGTCGCTCGGCGCGGAGGCATCGACACCCGCTCAGGGGAGACTGCGCGTGCAGGAGAGCACGACAGGGGGGCGTCTTGCGGGGTGCGCGCGGGTGGTCGGTTCGCCAGCACCCGTGCCTGCACAATGTATCTCCGACCCCGGCGCGGCCACAAGACCGCTCACCCGGCCGCCGGCCGACGCCCGCGCGCCTTGCGCCTCGGGGCGACGTCGTCGCATATATTCGCCCGACCGACCACCACCTTCTCGCTCTTTTCGGCATCCCGCCCGGCTGCGCCCCCGCAGGCGCCCCGGGTTACGCCGCCGGCTGGCGGCCTTTCGGTCTTTCACCGGAGTGCCGAACCGATGGAGCCCGTCCGCCACGAGGTCGGGGCGGTCGACACGCGGCCGCACCCGCCCTCCCGTCCCCCGCTGGACGAGGACGTCCTCGAGCGCATCCGGCAGGAGCAGGAACGGTCGCTCGACCGCGATCTCGTCCGCTTCGCGTTCTACCAGGTCGCCCCGGAGTGGCGCCGGCTCCCCGCGCAGGAGCGCGCCGCGCACCGCCTCGAGCTGGCCGGCACCGTCGCCGAATGGCGTCCGCGCCTCGGCCTCTACTCCTATTCCCTCGTCGGCACGCGCGGCGACGCCGATTTCCTCCTCTGGCAGGTGACGCGGGACGCCGAGCTCCTGCACCGATTCGATGCCGCGCTGCGGCGCACGGCCCTCGGCGCATGGCTGCGCATCGCGTACTCGTACCTCGGGATGACCCGGCGCTCGCCGTACTCGAACCGCTACGAGCGCGAGCACGCCCGCGCGTACGGCGGTGCGGCCCGGCTCGACCGGGCCCGCGTGACCGTGCACCCGCAGGGCTCGCGCTTCCTGTTCGTCTACCCGTTCGTGAAGACGCGGGAATGGTACGCGTTGCCGCATGAGGAGCGGCAGCGCCTGATGGATGGCCACATCGTGGCCGCGCACGACTGGCCGGACGTCAAGCTGAACACGATCTACTCCTACGGCCTGGATGACCAGGAGTTCGTCATGGCCTTCGAGGCGGACTACCTCGGGCGCTTCGTCGACCTGCTCATGGCCCTCCGCCTGACCGAGGCTAGCCGATACACACTGCGGGACACGCCGTGCTTCACCTGCCTCGCGCGCAGCCTCGAGGAGTGCCTGGAGGTGCTCGGATGAGCGCGCCCGCGCCGTCCGGCCCCGCCGGGCCGGTCCAGGAGATCGAGGAGCGCCGGTTCGGCCCGCTGCTCGTGCGCATCGACCGAACGCTCTGCGTCGGCTTCGGGGACTGCATCGACGAGGCCGCCGAGGTCTTCGAGCTCGATGCCGAGGGGATCTGCGCGTTCCGCGCGGACGCGCGCGATCCGGGGCGCGAGCGTCTACTCGCGGCTTGTCGGAGCTGCCCCGTGGACGCGCTCCTGCTGCTCGGCGATGGCGGTGTGCAGCTCGCGCCCTGACGCGGTCTCACGAGGCCGGCGCATCCGGGATCTCCGGCGCGCGAGCCGTCGCCGCGCAGCGGCCGGGACCCTGCCAGCCGCAGGCCGCGCACCAGTGCCATTCGATGCCCCGCACGGGGCGTAGCCATCGTCGCCGCACCGTGACCGTCGGCTGGAAGCACGCCGGGCACCGGCTCACCGGGCCGACTAGGACGGCGACCGCGACCAGGACCAGGATGACGCGGAGCGCGACGAGCGCGAGCAGCGTGTAGAAGATCAGCACGAGCGCCTCCCCGGGGACCAAGCCCGTAGCGCCGGGGGGTCAACGTCCAGCCGCGGCGAACATGGCGCGATTTCGCACCTACAACGAGGTCCTCGAGCCGACCGGCGCCAAGGTGCCGGAACAGGTCCGGGCCCAGCTCGAGCGCCTGGCGCGCCGCTTCTCCGCGATCCGCCATACCGTCATCGTCGCGAGCGGGAAGGGAGGCGTCGGCAAAAGCGCGATCTCCGCGAACCTCGCCGCCGCCCTCGCCGCCGAGGGCCGGCGCGTCGGCGCCGCCGACGCCGACCTGAACGGTCCATCCCTCGCGCGGATGCTGGCCGCCTCCACCGCCCCGCTCGCCGTCTCGCCCAACGGCGTCGCGCCGGCGGTCGGCGTCGCCGGTGTGCGCGTCGTGTCCATGGACCTGCTCCTCGCGGCCGACGCGCCGGTGCGCTGGCGCGACCCCGGGCACGCGGGGTTCGTCTGGCAGAGCACCCTCGAGACCGGCGCGCTCCGCGAGTTCCTCGCCGACGTGGACTGGGGCGCGCTCGACCTCCTGATCGTCGACGCACCTCCCGGCACGGACAAGCTCCAGCGGCTGCTGTCGCTCGTGCCGCGGCCGTCCGCGGTGCTGCTCGTGACGACGCCGTCCGAGACGGCGCGCCACGTCGTCGCCCGCAGCATCAGCCTCCTCCGGGCGGCCGGCGTTCCGCGCCTCGCGCTCGCCGCCAACATGGCGGGGTACCGCTGCCCGGCGTGTGGCCGCACCGAGCCCCTCTTCGCCGCCGACGGCGCGCGGCGCCTTGCGGCGGCCACCGGCGTGCCCCTCTGGGCCGAGCTGCCGTTCGACCCGGCCATCGCCGCATCGACCGACGTCGGCCGACCCATCGTCCTCGAGCCCGCCGGCTCGCCCGCCGCCGACGCGCTGCGCGCGCTCACGCGCCGCCTGCTCACCGAGCTCCGCGAGGTGGATCCGTGAAATTCCTCTGCATCGGCTGCGACACCGTCATGGACTTCACCGAGCGTCAGCTCCCCGGTGACGGGACGTTCGCCGCGGTCTTCTCCTGCGCGCGCTGCGGACGGGAGGTCGCCATGCTCGCCAATCCGATGGAGACGCAGCTCGTCGCGAGCCTCGGCGTCCGCATCGGTGGGCGCACGCTCGCCGAGCAGCCGATGGAGCTCGTGCGGCAACAGCTCGCCGAGGGGCGGGACGACGCATTCGTCGAGCCGGCGCCGGCCTCTCGCGGCGCCATTCGCTGGAGCGACGACGCCCGCCAACGCCTCGCCAACGTCCCTGGCTTCGTCCGCGGCATGGTCAAGCGGATCTACTCGGACTACGCCGCCGAGCGAGGGATCTCCCTCATCACGCCCGAGGTCATGGATCGCGCGCGCGCCGACCTCGGACTCGAGGGGATGTGAGGACCCCGCCGGCCGAGGGCCCGTGAGCGTCGTCGTCGCCGAGGGGATCGGCTTCGCATACGGCCGCCGCCGCAGGCGCGCCCCGCCGGCGCTGGCCGGCGTCGACCTGCGCTGCGCCGCCGGCGAGATCGTCGGCCTCCTCGGTCCCAACGGGGCAGGGAAGTCCACGCTCCTGAGAATCCTCGGCGCGCGCCTCGTGCCCACCTCCGGCCGCCTCCGCCTCTTCGGCGCGCCGCCCTCCGCCTCGCCGCGGCTGCGGCGCCGGATCGGCTTCGCCGGCGACCTCGCCGTTCACCTCGACGCCCTGTCCGGCCGCCAGAACGCCCTGTTCTTCGCCCGCGCCGCCGGTCTCGACCGGGCTACCGCCGCCGTCGAGGTCGATCGCCTCTTCGAGCGCCTCGACCTCCAGCGCGCGGCCGACCTCCCCGTCGCCGCCTACTCCTTCGGCATGCGGCGCAAGCTGCTCCTCGTCGCCGCGCTCGCCCATGCGCCCGAGCTCCTCCTCCTCGACGAGCCGGACATGGGGCTCGATCCGCCCGCCAGGGCCGAGTTGCGTGCGCTCCTGCGCGAGCACGCCCGCGACGGCGCGGCCATCGTCCTCGCCACGCACGACGTCGCCGAGGCCGCCCACCTCGCCGACCGCATCTGTTTCCTCAACCGCGGAGCGCTCGCGCTCGACGGCGCGCCGGCCGCCCTCCTCGGCCCGCTCCGCGACCTCACGTACGTCGACGTCGTCACCGCCGGCGCCGCGCCGGCCCCGCGCATTCCCGGGGTCGAGCTCCTCCCCGGCGAGCCCGGTCGGCTCCGCCTCCGCACCACACGCGGTCCGTCCGTCCTGCCGGAGCTCTGCGCCGCGCTCGTCACGGCGGGCGCCCACATCCGCTCCATCCAGGTCCGCAACGCCGATCTCGGCGACGTCTTCGCCGCCGCAACCGGCGTGTCCCTCGAACCGCGCGCCCCGTCCGCCTGATGCCCGGCATCGTCGCCGTCGAATGGACGACCGCCTGGCGCCGACGCCGGGCCCTCCTCCTCAGCGTCGTCGTGCCCCTCGGTCTCGTCAGCCTCCTGGCCTTCGGCGGCGCCCCGCCCGCCCACGCCGTCGTCGTCTACGCCGTGCTCTTCACGTTCTTCGGCCTCTTCGGCAGCGCCATCCCCTGGATCCGCGACGCCGACTCCGGCCTCCTCGCCCGCATCTTCGCGACCGGCCTCGATCCCCGCCGCATCGTCGCCGCCCGCACCCTGGTCGGCTCGCTCGTCGACCTCCTCGAGCTCGCCCCCAGCGCCGCCGTCATCCTCCTCGCCGGCGCGTCCGGCCCCGAGCCCGCGGCACACCTGCTCCTGCACCTCGCACTCGCGCTCCTCGCCGCCAACCTCGTCGGCTTCTGGATCGCCACGCTGGCCCGCTCCATCGCCGAGGCGGCCCTCCTGTGCGCCGCCGCGGGCCTCCTCCTCCTCCACGCCGCGGGCGTCTTCCGCCCACCACCCCCCGCCGGCCCGTGGGCGCTCCTCGCCGCGGCCAGCCCGTTCCACGGCCTCCACGCCGCCCTGGCCGCCGCGGCCCGCGCGGCTGTACCCCGGTCTGGTATACACATCGGCCGCTGC
>JADGGV010000270.1 GCA_019689775.1 Gemmatimonadota bacterium | reverse complement strand
CGCGGAGATGTTTATAACAGACCGTCCCCGGTCTCCGCCGATCGCGGCCGGGGACGGGTACGGGTGCGTCCACGAGGCGACGGAGCGCGCGGCTGGCATGCATCCTTCGCCCCGGGAGGCGCGGTCGGGACCGACCGCTGTGGGTGGAACGGGAAGAGGGACGGCGCGATGCTCCGGCCTCGGCATCTCCTGCTGGCCGCCATTCTCGCCGGCTGCTCGGTGGGTGCCCCATACACGCGACCCGTCGTGCCGACGCCGACCCGCTGGCGCGTCGACGGCGACACGGGCGCCGCCTCGATCGCCGACGTCGCCTGGTGGCGCGTCTTCGACGACACCGTGCTCCAGCAGCTCATCCGCACGGCGCTGGAGGAGAACAAGGACCTGGGGCTGGCCATCGAGCGCGTCCGCGAAGCGCGGGCGCAGCTCGTGGCGACGCGGGGCGCGCAGCTTCCGCAGGTGAGCGCGCTGGCCGCCCGGATCGACACCCGCATGCCGGGCATCCTGCCCGCCGGTCCGCCCGGCGCCCCGGCCTCCGGCCCGTCGACGCTCGGGATCTTCGCCGGCGGCCTGGACGTCTCCTACCAGGTCGACCTCTGGGGACGGCTTCGCCAGGCGACGAGGGCCGCGCGCGCCGACTACGAGGCGAGCGCGAGCGACCGCCAGGTCGTCATCACGACGCTCATCGCCGACGTCGCCCGGGGCTACTTCGACCTGCTGCGGCTGGACCGCATCGCGGCGGTGTCCCGCCAGACCGTCGAGACGCGCCGCGCCTCGCTCGCGCTGGTGCGCAAGCGGGTGGACGCCGGGCTCGCATCGGATCTGGACCTGCGGCGCGCCGAGCAGGAGCTGGCCGCGGCGCAGGCGCAGGTGCCCGCCGTCGACCGGCAGATCGCCGAGGCCGAGAACGAGATCAGCATCCTGCTCGGTCGGAACCCGGGCCGCATCCCGCGCGGGACGGTCCTCACCGAGCAGACCGTGCCGCCGTGCGTGCCGGTCGGGCTGCCCAGCACACTGCTCGCGCGCCGCCCCGACATCCGCGCGGCCGAGCGGCGGCTGATCGCGGCCAACGCCCGCAGCCGCTCCACCCTCGCCCAGCTCTTCCCGCAGATCTCGCTCACCGGCGCGTACAGCGCCGTGAGCCGTGAGCTCTCCGACCTGCTGGACGGCAAGTCGCAGTCCTGGGTGCTGCTCTCGCTCGTGCGCGTGCCCGTCTTCCACGGCGGGACGCTGCGCGGCGAGCTGGAGGCGGCGCGCGCCCGCGAGGACGAGGCGGCGATCATGTACGAGAAGACCGTGCAGCAGGCGTTCCGCGAGGTGAACGATGCGCTGGCGTTCCAGCGCGCCGCGGCCGAGGCGCGCGCCGCCCTCGGCGCGCAGGTCGTCGCCGCGCGGCGCGCGCTCCAGCTCGCGAACGTCCGCTACGTCGAGGGGCTCGGCACCTACCTCGACGTGCTCGATGCCGAACGCCAGCTCACCGCGGCCGAGATCGACCTCGCGTCGGCGATCGGCGATCAGCTCCAGGCGGTCGTACAGCTCTACAAGGCGCTGGGCGGCGGCTGGAACGTCACGGCGCCGCCCCGGACGGGCCCGCCATGAGCCGGCCACACCCGACCGGCGACGGGGCGCAGCCGACCGGCGACGGCGCGCCGCCCGCGCCAGCTGCGGCGGGCCGGGGGGGCGGGCGCGCGCGGCCGGGGGCGGGGGGGGCGGGGCCGGCGGGCGGCGGCGAGCCGCCGAAGCGCGACGAGCGCGCCGCCCGGCGCGGTCGGCGCCGGCCGCGCCGCTGGGTGCTCGCGGTCGTCGCGCTGTTCCTGGCCGCGGGCGCGCTCTACATCGTCCGCGCCGTGTTGCGGGCGCGCACCCGCATCTCCACCGACGACGCGTTCATCCAGGCGGACGTCGTCGACGTCAGCCCGAGGGTCGCAAGCCACGTCGCCCGGCTGCTGGTGGTCGACAACCAGCACGTGCAGGCGGGCGACCTGCTGCTGGAGCTGGATCCGCGCGACGTCGAGGCCCGGCTGAACCAGGCGCGAGCGGACCTCGCGGCGGCGATCGCCACGCACGACGCGGCGGAGATCAACGTGGACCTGGTCGCCACGACGTCCGGCGCCGGCGTGCGCGAAGCGGCGGCCGGCGTCGAGCAGGCGCGGCAGCAGACGCAGGCCGCGCGTCAGGAGCTGGAGCAGCGGCGCGCGGAGACGCTCGCGGCCGAAGCGGAGGTCGACCGCTCGCGCGCGGCGGCGACGCGCTACGCGAGCCTGCGCGGGACCGGCGCGGTCTCGCGCCAGGAAGCCGACGATGCGCTGGCCGCCTATCGCACGGCGCAGGCGAGGCTCGAAGCCGCGCGCCGGGCGGAGCGGGCCGCGGCCGCGCAGGTGCAGCAGCAGAGCGCCGAGGTCGGGGCGTCGCGCGCCAGGCTCACGGGCGCGCTGGCGGCGCCGGACCAGGTCCGGTACAGCCGCGCCCAGGCCGCGCAGGCGCGAGCGGAGATCGCCCAGAAGCAGGCCGCCGTGCGCCAGGCCGAGCTGGAGCTGTCGTACACGAAGCTGCGCGCCCCGACTGCGGGGCGCATCACGCGCAAGGAGGTGCAACGAGGCGACTACGTGCAGGTCGGCCAGCGCCTGCTCTCAATCGTGCCGGATTCGGTCTACGTCGTCGCCAACTTCAAGGAGACGCAGCTCAAGCGGATCCGGCCCGGCCTGCCGGTCCGGATCAGGGTCGACGCCTACCCCGACACGGTCTTCCAGGGTGTGGTGCAGGGGATCCAGGCGGGGAGCGGCGCCGCGTTCAGCCTGCTCCCGCCGGAGAACGCGACCGGCAACTTCGTGAAGGTCACGCAGCGCGTGCCGGTGAAGATCCTGCTGACGGGTCCGCCGGACTCGACGCGCGTGCTCGGCCCGGGGATGTCGGTCGAGCCCGCGATCCTGCTCCGATGAGCACGCCGGATCGGCGCCCCGCCCACAATCCGTGGCTGATCACGTTCGTCGTCTCGCTGGCGGCGTTCATGGAGGTGCTGGACACGAGCATCGCGAACGTCGCGCTGCCGCACATCGGCGGCAGCCTCGGCGCCACCACCGACGAGACGACGTGGGTGCTCACCTCCTACATCGCCGCCAACGCGGTCGTGTTGCCGATCAGCGGCTGGCTGGCCGGCGCGTTCGGGCGCAAGCGCTTCTTCATGACGTGCATCGCGCTCTTCGGCGTCAGCTCGTTCCTCTGCGGGATCGCGCCCAACCTGCTGTCATTGCTCGTGTTCCGCGTCCTCCAGGGGGCCGGCGGCGGCGGGCTCCAGCCGATGGCGCAGGCGATCCTCGTGGACACGTTCCCGCCCGAGCGGCGCGGCATGGCGTTCTCGTTCTACGGCGTCACGGCCGTCACGGCGCCGATCGTCGGGCCCACGCTCGGCGGCTGGATCGTCGACAACGAGTCCTGGCGCTGGATCTTCCTGATCAACGTGCCCGTCGTGCTCCTGGCCCTGCTGCTCGTGCTCCAGCTCGTAGAGGATCCGCCCTACCTCACCCGGCTCCGCAACGCCGGCGTCCGGCTCGACGCCATCGGCTTCGCCCTGCTCGTCCTCGGCGTCGGCGCGCTCCAGGTGATGCTCGACAAGGGGCAGCAGGAGGACTGGTTCGCCTCCCGCCTCATCACGATCCTGGCGGTCACGGCGGTCGTCTGTCTGACCGCGCTCGCGATCCGCGAGTGGTCCCACGAGCGCCCGATCATCGAGCTGCGCCTGCTCCGCAACTTCAACTTCCTGAGCGCGAACGTCATGATCCTGATGCTGGGCATGATCTACTTCAGCAGCCTGGTCATGATGCCGCGCTACCTCCAGGAGCTGCTCGGCTACACGGCGCAGAAGGCCGGGCTCGTGCTCTCCTCGAGCGCCGTCGTCCTGCTCGTCATGCTGCCGATCGTGGGGAAGATCTCGAGCCGGATCCCGGCGCGCATCCTGATCGCCGTCGGCTGGGCCGCGGTCGCCGTCTCGATGGCGATCTCCGCGCGCTGGCTCAACCTCGGGATCGACTTCCGATCGGCCCGCGACCTGCGCCTGCTCCAGTCGGCCGGGCTGCCGTTGCTCTTCGTGCCGATCACGCTCGCCGCCTACGTCGGCCTCCCGCCCGAGAAGAACAACAGCGCCGCCGGCCTCCTCAACTTCATGCGCAACCTCGGCAGCAGCATCGGCACCTCGCTCGTCACGACGATCCTGGCCCGGCGCACCGCCTTCCATCAGACGTACCTCGTGGGCCACGCCGCGCCCGACAACCCGACGTTCCGGGAGCTGCTCGAGGCGCTCAGCGGCCGGCTCGCGCGCGCGGGCCTCGGCGCGTACGAGGCCCAGCGCCAGGCGCTCGCCCGGATCTACGCGATGGTCCGGGCCCAGGCCGCGAGCCTCGCCTACGTCGACGTGTTCTGGCTGCTCGCCGCCGCCGCCGCGCTGATGTTCGCGCTCTCCTTCCTGCTCCGGAAGAACGACCCCCGCGCGGCCGGCCCGGTCGCGGCGTGAAGCGATCGCGCGGAAGGCGACGATGGCGACCCGGTGCGGAGCGGATGCGGCGGGCCGGCTCAGCCGGGGAGGGCGGCGGCGACGCCGTCGCCGTAGCGCGAGGCGACGTAGTCGTCGAGGATGCGGAGGAAGTCCTGCACCAGCGTCTCGCCGCGCAGCGTGGTGAAGAGGCGGCCGTCGACGTAGACGGGCGCCTTCGGCTCCTCGAACGTGCCGGGGAGGCTGATGCCGAGGTTCGCGTGCTTCGACTCGCCGGGGCCGTTCACGACGCACCCCATGACCGCGACCCGCAGCTCCTCGACGCCGGGATAAGCGACGCGCCACTCCGGCATCCGCTCGCGAATGTAGTCCTGGATCTCCTCGGCCATCTGCTGGAAGAAGGTGCTCGTCGTGCGGCCGCAGCCGGGGCAGGAGGTGACCTGCGGCATGAAGCTGCGCAGCTCGAGCGACTGGAGCACCTGCTGCGCGACGAGCACTTCCTCGGTGCGCGAGGCGCCCGGGCGGGGCGTGAGCGAGACGCGGATCGTGTCGCCGATCCCACGCTGGAGCAGGATCGACAGCCCGGCCGTCGACGCGACGATCCCCTTCATCCCCATCCCGGCCTCGGTCAGCCCCAGGTGCAACGGGTAGTCGCAGCGCGCCGCCAGCTCCGTGTACACGCGCACCAGGTCCTGCACGCCCGACACCTTGCACGACAGGATGATCCGGTCGTGCCCGAGCCCCGTCTCCTCGGCCAGCGCCGCCGAGCGAAGCGCGCTCTGCACCATCGCCTCGATCATCACGGTCTTCGCGTCCAGCGGATCCGGCCGGCGCGCGTTCTCGTCCATCAGCTCCGTCAGAAGCTGCTGGTCGAGCGAGCCCCAGTTCACGCCGATCCGCACCGGCTTGCCGTGCTCCAGCGCCGCCCGCACGATCGTGCGGAAGTTCTCGTCGTGGCGCTTTGCGCCGACGTTCCCGGGGTTGATGCGGTACTTCGCCAGCGCCGCCGCGCACGCCGGGTACTTCGTCAGCAGCAGATGGCCGTTGTAGTGGAAGTCGCCGATGACCGGGACGTCGCAGCCCGCGTCCCGCAGCCGCGCCACGATCTCCGGCACCGCCGCCGCCGCCTCCTCCGTGTTCACCGTGATGCGGACCAGCTCGCTCCCCGCCAGCGCCAGCTCCTCGACCTGCGCCGCGGTCGCCACCGGATCGGCGGTGTCCGTGTTCGTCATCGACTGGACGACGATCGGGTGCGCGCTCCCCACGCGCACCCCGCCCACGTCCACCGTCGTCGTCCGCCGCCGCTCGAGCTGGGGCATCCCGGTCTCTCCGTTCGGATGGGGGATGATGTCGGGTCCCGCGGGGGATGTCGGGCCCCCGGTCTCGATTACCCGCGTCGGGAAAGTTAGAGCCGGAGACCGGCGCACGCGAGCGGCGGGGGGATGGGGGCTCGTGGCC
>JADGGV010000269.1 GCA_019689775.1 Gemmatimonadota bacterium | reverse complement strand
CGCACCAGTGGTGTCCACTGGTGGTGGGGAGGGGCGGTCGGGCGGGGTCTGTTGCAGCAGCAGCACGGCGGCGACGATCCACATACGGCCTCGGCGGCAGGAGTCCGCTCTACTACGCCCCACCCGCGCCACCGGTTTCCTCGGCCCGGCACGCTGGTCGCACCGGAGGGGCCGCGCTATCTTGCGCCAGCGACCGCAAATGGAGGCCGGGATGACGACCGACGACGCCCTGCGGGCCGAAGCCAATCGCCTCTACTGGGAGTCCGACGCCTCGGTGGGAGACATCGCCGACCGCCTCGGCCTCTCGCGCCGCGCCCTCTACGAGGCGCTCGAGCCCGCGCCCACCGGCGAGTCCTGCCGTGAGTGCGGCACCATCCTCGTCTTTCACAACCGGCTCGCCCGCTCCGGCGGCGAGGCGCAGTGCCCCGGCTGCGGCCTCGAGCAGAGCATCGCCGCCCTCCGCCAGGCGACCGCGGACGCCGGCGCCGCGCTGCGCCGCCACGCCGGCGCGTCCCGGGGCGCCCCGCCCACCACCGAGGCGCAGCCCGCGCTGACGCTTCGACCCGCCGGCGCGCCCGCACCGGGCTACGCCGCCTCGCCCGCGGCCGTCGCCACCCCGCGCGGCCGCCTGGCGGCGCTCGGCGGCGCCGTGCTCGCCGGCGCCGTCGCGGGGGCCGTCACCGTCCTCGTGCTCCGCCGCCGCTGACGCCGGATGCGTCCGCCGCCCGTGTCGAACCGATGGGCCTGACCGGCGACGAGCTCCCCCGGCTGCGCACCCCGATCCCCGGTCCCGCCTCGCGCGCGCTCGCCGCGCGCCTCGCGGCCGTCGAGTCGCGCAACATCACGCGGATCACCGAGGACGGGCCGATCTTCTGGTCCGAGGCCCGCGGCGCGAACGTCGCCGACGCCGACGGGAACGTCTACATCGACCTCACGGCCGGGTTCTCCGTCGCCGCAACCGGACACGCCAACCCCTGGGTCGCCGCCGCCATCGCGGCCCAGGCCGCGCGTCTCCCCCACGGTCTCGGCGACGTCCACCCGCCCGACGTCAAGGTGCGCCTCCTCGAGCGCCTCGCCGCGATCGCCCCCGGCGACCTGTCCATCACCATCCTGGCGAGCGCCGGCGCCGAGGCGGTCGAGGCGGCGTTGAAGACGGCGCTCCTGGCCACGGGCCGCCCCGGCATCCTGGCGTTTACCGGCGGATACCATGGCCTGACCTACGGCGCGCTGGCGTGCACCTGGCGCCCCGAGTTCCGCGACCCGTTCCGCAGCCAGCTCTTCCCCGGGGTGCGCTTCGCCCGCTTCCCCGACCCCTTCCGCTGGGATGGCTCGGGCGACGCCGGCGCCGGAGCGCTCGCCGACGTGCGCCGGCACCTCGATGAGGCCGAGACCTCGGCGACGCCCGTCGGCGCCGTGCTCGTCGAGCCGGTCCAGGGGCGCGGCGGCATCGTCGTGCCGCCCCCCGGGTTCCTCGCCGGGCTGCGGGAGATCTGCGACGAGCGCGGGATCGTGCTCATCATGGACGAGATCTACTGCGGCATCGGACGCACCGGGCGCTGGTTCGCCTGCGAGCACTGGGGCGTCACGCCCGACATCCTCCTGATCGGCAAGGCGCTCAGCGGGTCCCTGCCGCTGTCCGCCGCGATCGGTACGCCCGCCGTGATGGCCGCCTGGCCGCCCTCCACGGGCGAGGCGATCCACACGAGCACGTTCCTGGGAAACCCGATCGCCTGCGCCGCCGCGCTGGCGCAACTCGACGAGATCGAGGGAAGGGGATTGGTGGCGCGCGCGGCCGCCGCCGGCGAGCGGCTACGCGCCCGCCTCGAGGCGTGGGTCGACCGATACGAGATCGCCGGTGATGCCCGCGGCCTCGGCCTCCTTCAGGGCGTCGAGTTGGTCGAGCCCGGGCCCGGCCGCCGCCCGGCGGGCGCACGCGCGCTCCGCGTCGCCGATGCGGCGCTCCGGCGCGGCGTGCTGCTCCTCACCGAAGGCCCGCACCTCAACACGCTCGCATTCACGCCGCCGCTCGTGATCACCGACGCACAGCTCGACTTCGCCCTCGACGTCGTCGAGGAGGCGCTGGCGGCCGAGTGCACCCGCTGACGCGCTGACGCGTTCGCTCCCTCGGCGGCGTCGCTCGCCATGGCCGGTCACGGCGCGGAGCCGGTCGGCTCCACGTTGCCCAGCGTCGTCTCCGCGTGCGCCCCGGCGTCGCGAGGGCGACCACAGGGCCGCCCCGCGTGCCCGTACACGAGGACCACGGTCTCGACGCCGCAGTCCAGAGATCTGGTTGGGCTACGTGCGCAGGTGGAGTGTCGGCAGGGGCCAGCGGAGGCTCGAACGGCGCGGGCGCGACGTCAGCGGTGGAGCACCAGCAGGCGGATGACCTGGACCGCCGCCACCACGATCACGGCCATCAGCGCCGTGAAGACCACCCCGACGATCCCCGTTCCGAGCTTCTGCCAACCCCCGCGAATCGGCCGCCTCATCCAGCTTACCTTCGACATGCGTCTCCCTTCCTCAACGGACGGCCCACCGGGCGGGGCCCCCGGGGGGGCCTCCGGTCCACGAGCATCGACAGGATCGCCGCCACACCCGCCGGGATGAATGCCGCCCCCCCTCGACCGGCGGGCCCGACGCGGCGCCTACATGCCCATGATGTTGTAGCCGGAATCCACGTACAGCACTTCCCCCGTGATCCCGGACGCCAGGTCGCTGCACAGGAACAGCGCCGTGTTCCCCACATCCTCCTGCGACACGTTCCGCCGCAGCGGAGCCCGCTGCTCCGCCAGCGCCAGCATGTCGCGGAACCCCTTCACCCCGCCGGCCGCCGCCAGCGTCCGGATCGGGCCGGCACTGATCGCGTTCACCCGGATCCCTTTCGGCCCCAGGTCCGCCGCCAGGTAGCGCACGCACGCCTCCAGCGCCGCCTTCGCCACCCCCATCACGTTGTAGTTCTGGACCACCTTCTCCGCGCCGTAGTACGTCAGCGTGAGCAGGCTCCCGCCTCCCTCCGGAAACAGCGGCTCCGCCTCCCGCGCCAGCTCGACCAGCGAGTACGCGCTGATCTCCAGCGCCTGGAGGAACCCCGCCCGCGACGTGTCCACGAAGCGCCCCGACATGTCCTCCCGCGTCGCGTACGCGATCGAGTGCACCACGACGTCGACCCCGCCCCACGCCTCCTTCGTCCGCTCGAACACCGCCTGCACCTGCGCCGAGCTCGCCACGTCGCACGGCAGGATCAGCTCCGCCCCCACCTCCTCGCCCAGCGGCCGAACTCGCCGCTCCAACGCCTCGTTCAGGTACGTCAGCCCGATCCGCGCGCCCGCGCCCCGCATCGCCTGCGTGATCCCCCACGCGATGCTCCGCTCGTTCGCCACGCCGAAAACCAGGACCCGCTTCCCCGCGTAGAGATCCTGCGTGAGTCTCATGTCGCTCCCTCGTATCCCCTGATCGGTGGATCCCGCGGGTCAGGCCACCGGTCAACCGATCGCCTGGGCCAGGTCGGCGCCCGCGCGCCCCGAGGCGCGCGGCGCGCCGGTGACATCTCTCCGCGCCGCCAGTAACTTGGCGCTCACCCTGACCGCCGGCAAGCCACGCCCGACGGCACAAGGGATTGCCTTTTCGGAGCTAAGCGCGCACCTTAGAGGCCGTCTGGGAACGTACACTTCGCGGGTTCTGGTCACGGGGGCCACGGGCTTCGTCGGCTCCCACTTCGTCGAGGCGCTGGCGCAGGCCGGCGCGCGCGTGCGCGCGCTCGCCCGCGCCTCCAGCCGCACCGAGGCGCTTCGTCGGACCGGCGCCGAGATCGTACGCGGTGCCCTCGACGACCCGGTTGTGCTCCGGCAGGCGGTACGCGACGTCGATGTCGTCTTCCACCTCGCGGCCCTCACGCGGGCCCGCTCCGCCGGAGAGTACCGACGGGTCAACGTCGAGGGCACCCGCGCACTGGTCGAGGCCGCGGCCGCCGCGGGCGCGCCGCGCTTCGTCTATCTCAGCTCACTGGCCGCCGTCGGCCCGAGCTACGACGGGCGCCCCGTCGGCGCCGACGATGCGCCTCGACCCCTGACGGAGTACGGCCGGACCAAGCGGGCGGGTGAGGAGGCCTGCCTCGCGTTCGCCGATGCGCTCGAGGTAGTGGTGCTCCGCGCTGCGGCCGTCTACGGCCCTCGCGACCGCGACCTCTTTCGTTTCTTTTCCATGGCTGCCCGGGGCATCCTCGCGATCCCCGGCGGACCCGACCGGCCGATTCAGCTCATCCACGTGCGCGATCTCGTGGATGCGCTGATCCGGGCGGGTAGCGCGCCCTCCCCCACAGGGGGCGTATATCACGTGGCGGAGGCCCGAGCGTATCCGTCGGCCGAGGTCGCTCGTCTTATCGCGCAGGCGGTCGGGCGTCCCGCCCGGCTCGTGCGCGTGCCGCCGCGCATGGTGTACACCGCCGCTGCGGTCAGCGAACTCGGCGCCGGCCTCGTCGGACGGGCGACGATCTTCAACCGGGACAAGGCGCGAGAACTCCTCGCGCCCGGGTGGCTGTGCGAGACGGCGGCGGCGGAGCGCGACTTCGGTTTCGTCGCCCGCACGCCGCTGCCGGAGGGACTGAGGGAGACCGCGGCCTGGTACCGGGCGAGCGGCTGGCTGTGATGAGTCAGTCAGACTGTGGGGAAGAATGAGCATATTCGAGAAGTGCCAACGCTTCACCCGCGCGCGCGAGGTCCAGGCCGCCGGGTATTATCCCTATTTCCAGCCCATCGAAGCGTCCTACGACACCGAGGTGGTGATCCGGGGCCAACGCAAGATCATGGTTGGCTCCAACAACTACCTCGGGCTGACGCATCATCCGAAGGTGCTGGAGGCGGCCGCGAAGGCGCTGCGACGGTACGGTAGCGGGTGTACCGGCAGTCGATTCCTGAACGGCACCCTCGACCTGCACGAGGAGCTGGAGGAGCGCCTCGCCCGCTTCATCGGCAAGGAATCGGCGCTCGTCTTCAGCACCGGCTACCAGACGAACCTGGGCGTCATCTCCGCGCTGGTCGGGCGCGACGACCACGTCTTCTCCGACAAGCTGAACCACGCCAGCATCGTCGACGGGACGAAGCTCGCGTACGGCGTGGTCCATCGCTACGCGCACGGCAACCTCAAGGCGCTCGAGCGCGAGCTCGCGCGGACGCCCTCGGACGCCGGAAAGCTGATCGTCACCGACGGTGTGTTCTCGATGGAGGGCGACATCGTCGATCTCCCGGCGCTCGTCGCGCTCGCCGAGTTCTACGGTGCGCAGGTGATGGTCGACGACGCCCACGCGCTCGGCGTTCTCGGCGAGCGGGGCGGCGGGACGGCGCAGCACTTCGGGCTCGAGGACAAGACGGACCTCGTCATGGGCACGTTCTCGAAGTCGCTGGCGTCGATCGGCGGCGTGATCGCCGGCCCCGAGACCGTGATCCACTACCTGAAGCACCACGCCCGGTCGCTCATCTTCAGTGCGAGCATGCCGCCGGCGTCGGTGGCCTCGGTGCTGGCGGCGCTGGACGTGATCGAGGAGGAGCCGGAGCGGCGCGAGGCGCTCTGGCGCAATACGCGGCGCATGCAGGAGGGGCTGCGCGCGCTCGGCTATGACATCGGCAAGAGCGAGACACCGGTGATCCCGGTGCTGATCGGCGACTTCGAGCGCATGCTCGTCTTCTGGAAGGAGCTGTTCGAGGCGGGCGTCTTCACCAACCCGGTGACGCCGCCGGCCGTTCCGGAGAACTCCTGCCGGCTGCGCATCTCGCTGATGGCGACGCACAACGACGACCACATCGACCAGGTTCTCGACGCCCTCGCCATGGTCGGCCGGCGCATGGCCGTCATATGAGCACGTCCCCTCCGCTGAACCCGGACAGCGGCACGCTGTCGCCGGATCGGGGGAGTGGGAGAGGGGGAGAAGGGGCCGCTGGCCCCCTCTCCCC
>JADGGV010000009.1 GCA_019689775.1 Gemmatimonadota bacterium | reverse complement strand
CCCCCCGCCTTCCGGACGACCCCCCGCTCGGGGACGGCGGCCTTCGACCCGGGGCCCCGCGCCATACCTCCCGTCAGGCCGCGAAGCTCTCCAGCGCCGTGCCCAGCTCCCCCTCGCGCAGCCGCTTCAGTGCGCGATCCCTGAGCTGCCGCACCCGCTCCCGCGTCACGCCCAGCATGTTGCCGATCTCCTCCAGCGTGTGCTCCCGGCCGCCCTCCAGCCCGAAGTACAGCCGCAGCACCCGCGCATCCCGCGGCGTCAGCGTGTCCAGCGCCCGCTCGATCTGCTCCGACAGCAGCCGCTCCTCCACGGCCAGCTCCGGCTCCGCCGCCTCGTCCACGATGAAGCGCTCCACGAGCTGGCTGTCGTCGCTGTCGCCGATCGGCGCATCCAGCCGGATCTCCGCCGCGTTCAGCGTCTGGAGCTGCTCGACCGTCTCTGGCGTCAGCTTCGCCGCCTCCGCCAGCTCCTCCGTCGTCGGGTCCCGCCGCAACTCCTGCTTCAGACGCTCCCGCTCGCGGAAGATGCGCGCCAGGTCGCTCGCGCGGTTCAGCGGCACGCGCACCGCGCGCCCCTGGTTCGCCAGCGCCGACAGGATCGCCTGCCGGATCCACCACACCGCGTAGGAGATGAACTTCACGCCCTGGTCCGGATCGAACTTCCGCGCCGCCGTAACCAGCCCGACGTTCCCCTCCTGGATCAGGTCGATCAGCGAGACCCCACGGTTCTGGTACTTCTTGGCGACGCTGATGACGAAGCGCAGGTTCGCCCGCACCAGACGCTGCACGGCCTCCTCGTCCCCGGCCTGCGCGCGACGCCCCAGCTCGATCTCCTCCTTCGGCGTGAGCAGCTCGTGCCGGCTCACGTCCCGCAGGTACTGATCGAGCGCGTTCTGCTCCTCGTGCGCCGCATACAGCTCTTCTGCCCGGCCCGCGGACCGCTTCCGTCTCTTCGGGGTGCCCGCCATCGTCGCCATGGAATACCGTCTCGTATCGAGTGCCTTCACGCCGCGCCCGCCGCTCCGTCGGGTCCCCGTTTACTACCCCAATAGGGCATGCAAGGACTCTGCCCGACGAAAATCCGCCCGCCGGTGCCATCGGCACCGCGGGCGGGTCGCACCGGCAGCAGTGTAACCCCACCCCCCTTTCGGGGGTTCCCTCCCGCCACCTCCCGGTGGAGGCGCGCCAAAATAGGACCCGGACGCCGCGATGCAAGGGTCATCCCGGAACATCTCTTGCGCCCGGATCCCGGATGAGATTCGGCCCACGCGCCCCCGCCCGGGCGCCTGCACCTTTGGCAGGACACGACGATGACCAACATCAAGCGACACGTCCAGCGCGATTCCGGCGTCGAGGACGAGACGGCGCCGGCCCCGCCCGCGTCGCCCCAGGAGAAGGCCCGGCGCCACACCGCCGGCAGGAACCGCGACTTCGACGAGGGGTCCCGCAACACGCGCCACGGGCACCCCCGCGAGGAGCGGGTGGTCTCCAACCCGGCGATCCCGGACTCGCCCCCCTCCCGGCGCTGAGCGACGGGCGGCCTCGGCGACCGGCGGGGCCGCCTCCGCTACTCGACGCCCCCCTCGCTCCCGCCCGCCGTGTGCTCCGTCGAGATCTGCGCCAGCAGCGAGTCCAGCGGCCACGGCGCCGCCGTGCCCCCCTGCGCCAGCTCGGCGCGCAGCGTCGCCACGCGCTTCCGCAGCAGCCGGATGTCCGCCGTCAGCTCCGCCTCCGACGTGTCGGCCCGCCTCAGCTCCGCGACGATGCGGTCCGCCAGCGATTGGATCTGCCGCAGCCGCGCCTCCGTGCCGTACGCACTGCGCAGCCAGGCGAACGGCGGCGGCACCTCCAGCAGCCGGTCCGAGATCACCTCCGCGGCGAACGCGTTTACGCGCCCCGCGTCGGTCGTCGGCCCGGTCACGAGCGCCGCGTCCAGGAGCTGCTGCATCCGGGTGAGCTTGGCGTCCAGCGGCAGCGAGTCGAGCGCCGGGGACAGAAGTGCAGCAGACGGCGGCGCCGCCGACATCGGCTCGTCCTCGGGGTTGCTATGCCGGCACCCCGCCACGGCCACCAGCGCCGCCACGATCGACGAGAGCAGGGAACGGGGCCGCATTCCGGTCGTCCTCGTGTGGGTCCGATGCGCTGTCGAGCAAGCCGTGTGCCGGGCCTTGCCCCCGTTCGCCCCCGGCCCTACCCTAGCCCGGTGATCTGGGATCTCGCCGCAGCCACCGATCGGGGGCGACGTCGCGCCAGCAACGAGGACGCCTTCATCGCCGACGCCGAGACCGGCTTCGTCGTCGTGGCCGATGGGATGGGCGGCCACGCCGCCGGCGAGGTGGCCAGCCGGATGGCCGCCGACCTCCTCGCCCGCCGGCTCCGCGCCACGCCCCCGGCCTCGCTCACCCCCGAGGAGCTCGAGGACGCCCTCGTCGCCGCCACCCACGCCGCCAACCGCGCCATCTTCGAGCGCGGCGACCGCGAGCCGGACAAGGCCGGCATGGGCACCACGCTCACCGCGCTCGCGTTCCTGCCGCACCACGACGCCTGGCGCATCGCCCACGTCGGCGATTCCCGCGCCTACCTCCACCGTGACGGCACGCTCACTCAGCTCACCACCGACCACACCTGGGTCCAGCAGCAGGTCCAGGCCGGCCGGCTCCGCCCCGCCGAGGCCCGCGGCCACCCCTTCGCCAACATCCTCACGCGCGCCCTCGGCATCGCCGGCGAGGTCGCCGTCGACGTCGTGCGCGGCGACGCACGCCCCGGCGACCTCTACCTCCTCTGCTCCGACGGCCTCAGCGGCATGGTCAACGACCGCACCCTCGCCCGCATCCTCGCCGCCGCCCGGCCGCGGGCCGCCCGCGCCCCGCGGCGCGCCGCCGCCGCCACCCGCGCGGGGGGCGACGACAACATCACCGCCGTCGTCGCCCGCATCCGCGGGTGAGCCGGCCCGGCCCGCCGGCGCGCGCCCCGGCCGCTCCGCCCGGCTCCGTTCAGCCCAGGAGCGGCGCCGGGTCGCGCAGGCGGGCGCTCAACTCGCCGGCAGAAAGCCGGGCCAGCGCAGCCAGCCGCTCGGCGTCGACCTCGCGACGCGCCCCCCAGGTAAACAGCCGCAGCACCCGCGCGCTCTGGTACAGCTCCTCCGCGATGCGCGGCAGCCCGATCAGGCCGGCGCGCCCAAGCGGACCCAGGCGGAGCACCTCGCCCGAGCGCCGCTGGAGCAGCAGGTCGAGGCCGAACATCGCCGGCTTCTCGGGGAAGTCGAGGTAGACCGAGCCGGGGGGGAGGCCCAGCTCGACCGCCAGCCGCTCCTCCACCGCCCGCTTGAGCGGCGAATCCAACACGACCCATTCGCCGCTCGGCCCGCCGTCGAGCTCCGCCGCCACCACCTCGGCGGCCCGCTTCGGCAACCGGCGCGCGCGCAGCGCGGCGACCCGCTCGGCCACGCCCGCGGCCACGTCCGGGGCCGCCGCCACCGCCCGCGCCTCCAGCAGGAAGAGGAGCGCCTCGTCGGTCTGCCCGACCAGCTCGTCCGGCGCGATCAGGCCGCAGGCCAGCGCGTCGTCGACGATCCGCTTGTACATCACGGTCGCGGCGCGCACGGCGTGGTGCCAGTACACGTTCCGGAACATCTGGTACTTCGAGAACAGCAGCGACTCGAGCGCGGCCACGCCCTTCTCGTGCACGCCGACCTCCAGCCGCCCGGAGACCGGATCGGGGAGCACCGCGAGGGCGTGCAGCAGCCGATCGACGTCCACGTCGCCGTAGGGGACGCCGCAGAACCACGCGTCGCGACGCAGGTACTCGATCTTGTCCAGGTCGAGGCTCCCCGACACCAGCCCCTGGAGCGGGCTCGCGGAGCGTCCGCGGATGAGCGCTTCGACCCGCTCCGCGCCACCCGGCGCGACCGATTCCAGCGCGGCGCGCACCTCCGGGTCCTGGAGGAATCGGCCCACCACGGCCTCGTGGTGCCCCGGGATCCGCCCCTCCTCCAGCTCCTCGACCGCGTGCGAGAACGGGTAATGCCCGATGTCGTGGAGAAGCCCCGCCAGCGGGATGAGTCGGCACTCCTCGGCGTCCACCTGCGCCAGCGCGCCGCGCTCCTCGAGCACCGCGAGCGCACGCTGCGCCAGATGGTAGACGCCGAGGGCGTGATCGAAGCGGGTGTGGGTCGCCCCAGGATAGACCAGGTGCGCCAGCCCGAGCTGCTTGATGTAGCGGAGTCGTTGGAAGGCCGCCGAGTCGACGATCCGCATCGCCGGTGCGTCCATGCGGATCGTGTCCCAGAGTGGGTCCCGCAGCACCACCGGACGCGGCCCGCTCGGCGGTGTTTCGCCGGTCATATGCCCAGCCCCTTCAGTGCGGAGTGGGAGAGCGGGTGAGCGGAAGAGCGGGGGATCGCTGGTCCCTCCACTCGACAGACGTCCGCCCGCGCGGCGCCCCGCCGCCTCACGGTCCCGCGTTCCGCACCGCCTCCGACACCTCCGAGGCAAACGTCTGGAAGTTCTCGCGGAACATCCCCGCGAGCCGCTGCGCCGCCTCGTCGTAGGCGTTCGCGTCCGCCCACGTCTTCCGCGGCACGAGCACCTCCGGCGGCACGCCCGGAACGTGCTCGGGCACCTCGAGCCGGAAGATCGGGTCCGTCCGCGTCGGCACGTGATCGAGCTGCCCGCCCAGCGCCGCGTGCACCATGGCCCGCGTGTACGACAGCTTCATCCGATGGCCGACGCCGGCCGGGCCGCCCGTCCACCCGGTGTTCACCAGCCAGACCGTCGAATTGTGTCGCGCGATGCGCTCCCCCAGCATGCGCGCGTACACGCTCGGATGGAATGGCAGGAACGGCGCCCCGAAGCAGGCGCTGAACGTGGCCTTCGGCTCGGTCACGCCCCGCTCGGTCCCGGCCACCTTCGCCGTGTACCCGGAGAGGAAGTGGTACATCGCCTGCTCCCGGGTCAGCCGCGCGATCGGCGGCAAGACGCCGAACGCGTCCGCCGTCAGGAACAGCACGTGGCTCGGGTGCCGCCCCATCCCGCTCACGACCCGCCCCTCGATGAACGAGATCGGGTACGACGACCGCGTGTTCTCCGTGATCGCGTCCGAGTTCCAGTCGACGATCCGGGTCGCCGGGTCCATGACGACGTTCTCCAGCACCGCCCCGAACCGATGGCTCGCCGCCCAGATCAGCGGCTCGCCCTCCGCCGACAGCCGGATCGCCTTCGCGTAGTTGCCGCCCTCGAAGTTGAAGATGCCCCGGTCGCTCCAGCCGTGCTCGTCGTCGCCGATCAGGTGCCGCGACGGGTCTGTCGAGAGCGTCGTCTTCCCCGTGCCGGACAGCCCGAAGAAGAGCGCCGTGTCCCCCGCCTCGCCCGCGTTCGCCGAGCAGTGCATCGGCAACACGCCGGCCAGCGGGAGCAGCCCGTTCATGACGGTGAACACCGACTTCTTGATCTCGCCCGCGTAGCGCGTCCCGCCGATCAGCACCGTCCGATCGGCGAAGTTGAGCACGATGAACGTCGACGTGCGCGTCCCGTGCACCGTTGGGTCCGCCTTCATCTCCGGCGCGTGCAGCACGACGAACCCGGGCTCGAAGCCCTTCCGCTCCTCGGCCGACGGCTCGATGAACATGTTGTGCACGAACAGGCTCTGCCACGCCGCCGTCGTGACCACGCGGACCGACAGGCGATGCTCCGGGTCCGCGCCCGCGAACACGTCCCGGACGAACAGCTCCTCGCCCGCCAGGTACTGGAGCACATCCCGCTTCAGCGCCGCATAGTGCTCCTCGCTCAACGGCTGGTTCGGCCCCCACCAGATGCGCGCCTCCATCGACGGCTCCCGAACCACGAACTTGTCGTTCGGCGATCGTCCGGTGTGCGGCGCCGTCAGCCCCACGAACGCGCCATCCGCCGTCAGCATCCCCTCGCCCCGGCACAGCGCCGCCTCGACCAGCGCGGCCGGCGCCAGGTTCCAGTGTACGTCCTTGCGGGGCCGGAGGCCGTGCCGCGCGAGCTCGGTGGTGCCGGTGATCGTAGCCACGGGTTCCTCTTCTTCTCTAGTCTCGAGCCGACCAGCGGCCGCGTCGCTGCGCGTCCACCACGGCGATCGCCGTCAGGTTCAGGATGTCCGCCGCGGAGGCGCCCCGCTGGAGCACGTGGACGGGGCGCGCCATCCCCAGAAGGATCGGGCCGATCGCTTCCGCACCCCCGAGGCGCCAGAGCAGCTTGTAGGCGATGTTCGCCGCGTTCAGATCCGGGAAGATCAGCACGTTCGCCCGTTCCCGCAGGCGGCTGAACGGGAACTGCTGCTCCAGGATCTCCGGCAGCACCGCGGCGTCCGCCTGCATCTCCCCTTCCACCATCAGCTCCGGAGCCCGCTGCTTCACCCGCTCCACCGCGTCCTTGACCTTCAGCGCCTCGGGGTGACGCACCGAGCCGAAGTTCGAGAACGACAGCATCGCGATGTGCGGCTCGATCCCCAGCCGCGTCACGAAGTCCGCCGCCAGCAGCGCGATCTCCGCCAGCGTCTCCGCGTCCGGCTGGATGTTCACCGTCGTGTCGGCGAAGAACATCACGTCGTGCTGGAGGATCATCATGTACAGCCCGGCCACGTGCGTGACCTCGGGCGAGACGCCGACCACCTCCAGCGCCGGCCGGATCGTCTCGGGGTAGTTCGTCTCCTCCCCCGCCACCAGCCCGTCCGCATCGCCCTCCTCCACCATCATGCAGGCGAAGTAGATCGGCAGCCGCATCCAGCTCCGCGCCTCCGCCAGCGTCAGCCCCTTCCGCTGCCGCATCCGCCACAGGCGTTGCGCGTAGCGCTCCTGCCGCTGCTGGTACTCGCTCGTCGCGATCAGCTCGACGCCGTCCAGCCCCACGCCGAGCGCCGCCGCCTTCGCTCGGATCCGGTCCGGATCCCCCAGCAGCACCGGCCGCGCGATCCCCTCGTCCAGGCTCTGGACCGCGCCACGGATCACCCGCTCGTTCTCGCCCTCCGGGTAGACGATGCGCTTCGGCTCCGCGCGCGCCTTGAGCACGATGTCGCGCATCACCTCGCGCCGCCGCCCGAGCCGCGCCTCGAGCTCCATCCGGTAGCGGTCCAGATCCACCGTCAGCCGCGCCACCCCGGTCTCCATCGCGGCCCGCGCCACCGCCGGCGCCACCCACAGCAGCACCCGCGAATCGAACGGCTTCGGGATCAGGTACTCGCGCCCGAACCGGAACGTGTCCTCCCCGTACGCCGCCGCCACCGCCTCCGGCACGTCCTCCTTCGCCAGCGCCGCCAGCGCGTGGGTCGCCGCCATCTTCATCTCTTCGTTGATCGCGCGCGCCCGCACATCCAGCGCGCCCCGGAAGATGAACGGAAACCCCAGGACGTTGTTCACCTGGTTCGGGTAGTCCGTCCGGCCCGTTGCGATGATCGCATCCGGACGCACCGCCTTCACCTCTTCCGGCGTGATCTCGGGGTCCGGGTTGGCCAGCGCGAAGATGATCGGGTCCGGCGCCATCCCTCGCACCATCGCCTGCGTGACCACGCCCGCCACCGACAACCCCACGAACACGTCCGCCCCGACCAGCGCCTGCGCCAGCGACGTCGGCGGCAGGTCCAGCGCGAAGCGCGCCTTGTACGGATCCAGCTCCGCCAGGCGCGACTTCGTGATCACGCCCTTCCGGTCGCACATCGCGATGTTCTCGCGCCGCACGCCCAGCCGTACGTAATGCTCCGCCGTCGAGATCGCCGCCGCGCCCGCACCGCTGAAGACGACCCGCACCTCCTCGATCCGCTTCCCCGCCAGCTCCAGCGCGTTCAACAGCGCCGCGCCGCTGATGATCGCCGTACCGTGCTGGTCGTCGTGGAACACCGGGATCTGGAGCCGCTCCCGGAGCTGCTCCTCGATGTAGAAGCAGTCCGGCGCCGCGATGTCCTCCAGGTTGATCCCGCCCACCGTCGGCTCCAGCAGCTCGCAGAACCGGATGATGTCGTCGGGCGCCTTGCTCGCCACCTCGAGATCGAACACGTCGATGTCCGCGAAGCGCTTGAAGAGCACCCCCTTGCCCTCCATCACCGGCTTCGCGCCCAGCGGCCCCAGATCCCCCAGCCCCAGCACCGCCGTCCCGTTCGACACCACGGCGACCAGGTTGCCGCGCGCCGTGTAGCGGTACGCATCGTCCGGCTCCGCGGCGATGGCCCGGCACGCCTCGGCAACCCCCGGCGTATAGGCGAGCGACAGGTCGCGCTGCGTCCCCACCGGCTTCGTGGGCACCACCGCGATCTTCCCGGGGCGGCCATGCTCGTGGTACTCGAGCGCCGCCTCCCTCCGTGTCGCCATCGAAAACCCTGCTTGCGTCCTGATGATTCTGTCGACCGGCTCTCCCTGGTCGGAAACGGCTAGGTTATCGCGCGCGTCGCGGCCGTGTCAAGCGGACGCCGACGCCGCGGATAGGCCCTTTCGCAGGCTGGACCCCATCGCAGAAAACGATGTAACTTGAGCCCATGCGCCTCGTTCCGCTCGTCGCCCTGCTCCTGGCCCTCGGGCCCGTCGCCGCGGCCGCGCAGGAGCCGCGCGCGCCCGCGGGCGCACCCCCCACGCAGGGTCAGGCGGCGGAGCCCGCCCACGCCATCCCGGCCAGCTCCCCGGAGTGCCGAACCGGCCCGATCTCCTTCATCTTCATCGACAATCATTCGATCTTCGATACCGGCGACCCGCTCCTCTCGCCGCGCTTCGCCTGGGCGTACGGCGCCGCCAACCGGCTCCACGTGCGCACGCGGCCCAGCGTCATCCGCCGCGAGCTCCTCTTCCACACCGGCGACTGCTACGACCCCGTGCTCCTCGAGGAGTCCGCGCGCCTCCTCCGCGCCTATGACTTCATCTCCCGCGCCGACGTCTACGGCATCCGGCAGCCGGACGGCACCTACCACGTCGTCGTCGACACGCAGGACCAGTGGAGCACCTTGGTCGACCTGCGCGTCGGCTTCGACGGCGGACCGCTCTTTCAGGGCGCCCGCATCCGCGATGCCAATTTCCTTGGCAGCGGCCAGAGCGTCGGCGCGTTCTTCCTCCAGCGCGACGTGACGCGCGACTACGGCGTCTCCTACGACACGCCCCAGCTCTTCGGCACGCTCTGGGACCTGCACGCCGCCGCCGGCCGCACCAGCGCCGGGGGCTTCGTCGACGAGACGGTCCAGTACCCGTTCCTCGGCGAGGCCGGCCGCTGGGCCGTGCGCCAGGCGTTCCTGCGCGAGGACCGGCTCTTTGACTACATCGCCGATGACGCCGCCCGCGAGCACGTGCTCCTGCCGGTCCGCGAGACCGGCGGCGACGTCGCGCTCGTCACTCGCCTCGGGCGCCGTGGCAACCTCACGCTCGTCGGCGCCGGCATCTCCGTCGAGGATCGACGCTACCCCGGCATCGTCCAGTTCGCCCGCGGCCACGCCTCCAGCGCGCGGACCCCCGCCGACTCGCAGTTCGTCGCCGCCGTCGCCGGCCAGCGCGAGGCGCTTCAGAACGTCCGGGCCGTCCTCCTCGTCGGGCAGCGCGACATCGTCTGGGTGCAGCGGCGCGGCCTCGATGCGCTGCGCGGCGTCCAGGACGTCCGCCTCGGCGCCGAGGTCTCGCTCGCCCTCGGCAAGTCGATCCCCAGCCTCTCCGATGACGACGACGTCGCCTCCACGCTCACGGTCTACGGCGCCTTCGCCGCCGGCAACTTCCTCTTCGCCGGCCGCTTCCGCGGCGATGGCCGGCGCAACTTCCACGCGCCGCCCGGCGTCCGCGGGATCGAGGACCTCTACGGCGAGGGCGAGGTCTTCGCCTACTGGCGCCCCGCGCCGTTCCCGCGCCACACGCTCGTGCTGCGCGGCGCCGCCGCCGGCGGCTGGTTCACGCGCACGCCCTTCCAGCTCACCCTTGGCGGCGACGACGCGCTCCGCGGCTACCGGCCCGATCGCTTCCCCGGCGGCCGCCGCCTCGCCGGCACGCTCGAGGACCGGATCTACTTCGGCTGGCCGTTCCGCGACGTCTTCGACCTCGGCGCCACACTCTTCGCCGACGTCGGCCGGATCTATCCCGGCGACGTGCCGTTCGGCATCGATTCCGGCTGGCGCGCCAGCCTCGGAGCCGGGCTCCGTGGCTCCTTCCCCGCCGGCGGACGGACCACCTACCGCATCGACGTGGCCATGCCCGTCGGCGGCTCGCTCAACGACGCGCGATTGATCGTCTCGGTCGGCGAGCTCGTCGGCCTCTCCGCGCCGTTCGGGACGCCGCAGATCGCCCGCTCCCGCGCCGCCGGCCTGTCCGGCGACCTGTTCACGTTCCCACGCTGATCCACGTGACGCTCCGACCCGTCCGTTACGCCGCTTCCTGGGTGCTCCCCGTCTCGGCCCCGCCGATCCGCGACGGCGCCGTCCTCGTCGACGCCCGCGGCCGCATCGCCGCGGTCGGCCCGGCCGCCGCCGTCCCCACGCCCGACGACGCCGAGCGCGTCGACCTCGGCGAGGCCGCGCTCCTCCCCGGCCTCGTGAACACCCACTGCCACCCCGAGCTCGCCGCGCTCCGCGGGCTCCTGGACGACCTCCCCTTCGACGACTGGATCCCGACGCTCCTCGCCGCCAAGCGCGGGGCCGCCCTCGACCACGAGGACTACGTGCTCGCCGCCCGCTGGACCTGCGCCGAGGCGCTCGCCGCCGGGATGACCACCCTCGCCGCCACCGAGGCCAGCGCCGCCGCCGCGCAGGCCTGCCGCGAGGCCGGCCTGCGCGCGCTCGTCTACCGCGAGACGTTCGGCCCCGACCCGGCCCAGGCCGAGGCCTCCCTCGCCGAGCTCGCCGCCGCCGTCGACCAGCTCCGCCGCGGCGAGACCGACCTCGTCCGCATCGGCATCTCCCCGCACGCGCCCTACACCGTCTCCGACCGCCTCTTCCGCATGGTCGCCGACTACGCGCGCGCCGAGGCGCTCCCGGTCGCCGTCCACGCCGCCGAAAGCGTCGTCGAGGTCGAGCTGGTCCGCGCCGGCACCGGGCGCTTCGCCGCCGGCCTGCGCGCCCGCGGCATCGCCACCCCGCCCCGCGCCGCCTCCACCATCGCGCTCCTCGAGGCCACCGGCATCCTCGGCACCCGCCCGCTCATCATCCACGCGGTGTACGTCGACGCCGACGACCGCCATCGCCTCGCCGACCACGGCGCCACCGTCGCCCACTGCCCGATCGCGAACGCGCGCCTCGGCCACGGCACCGCGCCGCTCCTCGAGATGCTCGAGCGCGGCATCGTCGTCGGGCTTGGCACCGACTCCGTCGCCAGCAACAACCGCCTCGACCTCCTCGAGGAGGCCCGCGCGGCCCAGCTCGGCCAGCGCGTCCGCCACGCCTCCGGCACGCTCCTCCCCAGCGACGAGCTGCTCCGCCTCGCCACCATCGACGGCGCCCGCGCCCTCGGCATCGACGACCGCGTCGGCACCCTGGAGCCCGGCAAGGACGCCGACCTGTGCGCCGTCTCCTTCGCCGGGTGCAACATCGTGCCCGTCCACGACCCCGTCTCGGCGCTCTTCCACGCCGCCCGCGGGAGCGACGTCGTCCTCACCGTCGTCCGCGGCCGGATCCTGTACCGCGACGGCCGCTGCCTCACGCTCGACGTCGAGGCGATGCGCCCGCGCCTGGATGCCGCCGCCGCCGCGCTCCGCCGCGCCCGCGACGCGTGGCGCCCCCGCAGCGGGTGACCACCGCCGCCCGGCCCCGCGTCCCTCCGACCGCGGAGGCGTCGTGAGCCTCCGGCCGACCCGCGTCCTCCACGCCGAGGAGCGGCTCGACGAGCCGCGCCACGACGCCGCCACGCTCGAGCGCAGCCTCGCCCACGTCGCCGCCGTAAACCGCTGGCTCGGCGGCTGGCGCGCCCTCCGCGGCCACCTCGGCGCGCTCCTCCCCGCCACGCGGCCCGCGCGCGTCCTCGACATCGGCACCGGCTCGGCCGACGGCCCGGCGATGCTCGCCCGCTGGGCGCGCTCGACCGGCCGCGCGCTCCACATCGTCGCCACCGACGTCCACCCGCAGATGCTCGAGGTCGCCCGCCGGCGCACCGGCGCCTTCCCCGAGATCCGCGTCCAGGCCGCCGACGCCCTCGCGCTCCCCTTCCCCGACCGCTCCTTCGACGCCGCGCTCCTCACCCTCACGCTGCACCACCTCGAGGGCGACGATCAGCTCCGGGTCTTGCGGGAGATGGCGCGCGTCGCGACGTGGGTCGTCGTCGGCGAGCTCGATCGTAGCTGGTTGAACTACATCGGGGCGAAGCTGCTGGCCTGGACGCTCTGGCGGCGCAACCCGATCACCCGGCACGACGGGCCGCTCTCCGTGCTCCGCGCCTACACCGCCGCCGAGCTCCTGGAGCTGGCGCGGGCCGCGGGGCTCGTTCGGCCCCGCGTCTCCCACCATCCGTTCCAGCGGCTCGTGCTCGTCGGCGGCGGTGCGGCTCGAGGCCCGGGAGAGCCGCCGCCGCCAACCCCGCAGCAGCCGCAGGCCCGCCATGGGGAACCGGTGTCCGGGCGACGGCCTTAGCACGAGTACGTCCGCCCAGGAGATCCTCATGCCCCGCGCGCCGTGGTGAGCCGAGCGCCCCACCCCGCTGACATCGTCGTCGTAGGCGCCGGACCGGCGGGCGCCGCCGTCGCGCTCCTCACCGCCCGCGCCGGCCTGCGCGTGCTCCTCCTCGACCGCCGCGAGTTCCCCCGCCCCAAGCCCTGCGGCGATTGCCTCTCCGCCGCCGCCACCCCGCTCCTCGACCGGCTCGGCGTCCGCGCCGCCGTCGAGGCCGCGCACCCGGCTCGACTCGCCGGCTGGAGGATCGTCGCCCCCGCCGGCCACGCCTTCCACGGCGCGTTCGACCGCCACGCCGCCGGCGACGATGCCCTCCGCTCGGCCCTGGCCCTCCCCCGCGAGCGCCTCGACGCGATCCTCGTCGCCGCCGCACACGACGCCGGCGCCGAGCTCCGCACCGGCGTCCACGTGACCGACCTGCTTCGCGACGCCGCGGGCGCCGTCGCCGGCGTCGTCGCCCGCGACGCCCGCGCCGGACCGGTCGAGTTCCGCGCGCGCCTGGTCGTCGGCGCGGACGGCCTGCGCTCCATCGTCGCGCGCCGCCTCCGCCTCCTCCGCCGACCGCCCCGCCTCCGCAAGCTCTCACTGACCACCCACATCCGGGGCGTCGCCGGCCTCGGCTCGCTCGGCGAGATGCACCTCGCCGCGCACGCCTGCGCCGGCCTGGCGCCGGTCGAGGACGGCGCCGACCCCCTCTGCAATCTCACGCTGGTCGTCGACGCCGACCGGTTCGGCCGCGACCTGGCCGCCGGCGCGCCGGCCTTCCTCCGGCGCGCCATCGGCTGGTTCCCCGAGCTCGCGCCCCGCCTCGCCGCCGCCGACCTCGACGCGCCGATCCTCGCCTCCGGCCCGTTCGATTGGCCCACACGCGACGTCGCCGCCCCCGGCGTCGCGCTCGTCGGCGACGCCGCCGGCTACTACGACCCGTTCACCGGTCAGGGGATCTTCCAGGCCCTCGCGACCGCCGAGATCGCGGCCGAGGAGGCCCGCCGCTGCCTGCACGAATCGGCCGCCCCCCCGCTCCTCCGGCGCTACGCCGCCCGCCGACGCCGACTCCTCCGCGGCCCTCGCGCCCTCCAGCACGCGATCGAGGCGGTGCTCGCGCGTCCCGCCCTCAGCGACGTCGCCGTCCGGCGCATCGCGCACGCCCCCCGGTTCGCCGACGCCCTCGTCGCCGTCACCGGTGACCTCGCACCGGTCCGGACCTTGCTTCGCCCTCCGCCGCTGCTTCACCTTCTCCGCCACGCCGCCCCGGAGAACCGCCGATGAGGACCGTCGACGAGCACGTCATGCGCGCGCCGCCACGACTGTGCTTCGAGATCGCCGCCGACGTCGAGCGCTGGCCGCTCATCCTCCCCCACTACCGCTGGGTGCGCTTCCAGCGCCGCGACGACTTCGCGCGGGGCCGCGTCGAGATGGCCGCCTGGCGCGACTTCGCCGGCCCGGCGCGCTACCCCACCTGGTGGGTCTCCGAGATGGCCGCCCACCCCGACGAGCCCGCCGTCTACTACCGCCACGTCGACGGCGTCACCCGCGGCATGGTCGTGAAGTGGGAGTTCCATCCCGACGGCGAACTCACCCGCGTCCGCATCACCCACGACTGGAGCGGACCGGATTGGCCGCTCATCGGCCGCGTCGCCGCAAACCGCATCATCGGCCCCCACTTCGTCAGCGCCATCGCCCGCCGCACCCTCGCCGGCGTCGCCGCCGAAGCCGAGCGCCGCGCCCGCGCCGGCACACCCACCCCGGAGCCGTCGGAGAGCCACGATGCCTGACACCCCCTCGCAGAACGGCCACGCCGGCCCCCGCGTCGCCATCACCGGCCTCGGCCCCGTCACCGCCGCCGGCATCGGGGTCGACGCCTTCTGGGACGGATTGCGACGCGAACGCTCCCCGATCCGCCGCATCGACCGCTTCGACGCCTCCCCCTGGCGCAGCCGCATCGCCGCCCAGGTCGACGACTTCGACCCCGAGCGCTTCCTCGACCGCAAGCTCGCCCGACGCCTCGATCGATTCGGCCACTTCTCCCTCGCCGCCGCCCGCCTCGCCCTCGACGACGCCCGCCTCGACCCCGCCAGCCTCGACCCCGAGCGCGTCGCCGTCCAGATGGGCTCCGCCCTCGGCGGCATCGCCTACGCCGAGGAGCAGACCAACAACCTCGCGCGCGCCGGCATCCGCGCCGTCGACCCCCGCGTCGCGCTCACCACCTTCTGCGGCGCCGCCTCCTGCTCCATCGCCATCGAGTTCGGCTTCACCGGGCCCAACGCCACCAACGCCATGTCCTGCGCCTCCGGCACCATCGCCCTCGGCGAAGGCTGGCGCCTCATCCGCGAGGACGCCGCCGACATCGTCCTCGCCGGCGGCGCCGAGGCCCCCCTCGCCCCCCTCTGCTTCGGCGCCTTCGCCCTCATCCGCGCCATGAGCACCCGCAACGACGACCCCGAGCACGCCTGCCGCCCCTTCGACCGCGCCCGCGACGGCTTCATCATGGGCGAGGGCGCCTGCGTCCTCGTCCTCGAGCGCTGGGATCACGCCGTCGCCCGCGGCGCCCGCATCTACGCCGAACTGGCAGGCTACGGCACCACCAACGACGCCTTCCACATGACCGCGCCCCGCCCCGACGGCAGCCAGGCCGCCCGCGCCATGCGCCTCGCGCTCCGCTCCGCCGGCGTCGAGCCCCACCAGGTCGATTACGTCAACCCGCACGGCTCCTCGACCCCGCTCAACGACGCCACCGAAAGCCAGGCCATCAAGCAGACCCTCGGCGAGCGCGCCTACCAGATCCCCATCAGCGGCACCAAGCCCTATTACGCCCACGCGCTCGGCGCCTCCGGCGCCATCGAGGCCGCCGTCTGCGCCCTCGCCATCCACCGCGGCTGGATCCCGCCCACCCTCAACTTCGAGACCGGCGACGACGACTGCGACCTCGATTACGTCCCCGCCCACGGCCGCGAGCTCCGCCCCCGCGTCGCGCTCTCCAACTCCTTCGGCTTCGGCGGCATCAACGCCTCCATCGTGCTGCGCGCCGTCTGACCGGCGGTCCCGACGCGCCGAGCCCGCCCTCCCCGCGCGCGCGATTCGCCGAGATACCTGCCGTTTTCCGGCGGCGCGCACGCTGGCAAGCATCCTGCACAGTAGCCCCCCTTGCCTGGCAAAATGACTGGCCCGGGCGTGGAGATCGGTGCGCCGCCACGACGGCGGGCACACACGCAGGGAGACAAGGAGGAACCGTATGAAGGGACTTGGTTGGGCGGCCGTGGGTACGGCGCTCCTGCTGCCGTTAGCGGGATCTCCGGTGTCGGCGCAGACGCCTTGGCGCTTCGATGTCGGTGTGAACGGCGGCGGCTCGTGGTACTCGAGCCTGCTGGGCGGTGACCACACCGGCGGGGACGCTGTGAAGTTCCAGCCCAGTTGGCTGACGGGCGGTCAGGTCGGCGTGTGGTTCACGCCCCGGATCGGCATCCGTGCCAACATGACCTACACGGACACGAAGCTGAAGCAGGGGGACACGGAGCTGTACGGCGACGTCAACCTGTGGAGCGGCTCGGGCGACGTGTTGTTCCGCCTCACGAACCCGCGCTCGAACTTCACCGGCTTCCAGGCGCTGCCGTACGTCACGCTCGGCGCGGGGGCGAAGTGGATCAACCCCGCGGGCGACTTCTTCGCCGTCGTCGACGGCGGCGACGGGGATACCGGCGTTCCGCTCACGTGCGTGAACGGGAGCTGCTTCGGACCCGGCGGCGTGCCCGCCGCGGGCGCGACCGGCTTCTTCCTGAAGGAAGGCTCGTCGTTCATGGGGCTGGGCGGCATCGGCGCGGACCTGCGCGTCGCGCGCAACTTCGCGATCCGCGTCGAGGCCGGGGACCGGATCTACAAGCCGTCGGTCGTGGCGGTCGGCACGGCGGGCTTCCCGAACGCCGTCACCGCGATCAGCTCGGACAACCGGGCCAAGCTGGTGAACGAGATCTACGGGCAGGCCGGTCTGCACCTCCTGCTCGGCGTCGCCGCTCCGGAGGTCGTGGCCATCACGCCGGCTCCGGCGCCGCCGGCCGAGACCCCGCCGCCGCCGCCCGCGCCGACCACCGAGACGGTCAACGTGTGCGTGGTCGACGTGACGCAGCCGCAGGGCCTGCGCATGCTCGAGGCGACGCGCACGATCGCGACCAACGACACGACGGTCATGGTCAACGGCCAATCGGTTCCGCTCGCGCAGGCGGTCGGCACCGTCCCGGTGGCCTCCACGGCGACCTGGTACATCCAGGGCCAGCCGCTGGTCATCGGGAAGACCCACCCGCTGAAGTTCGTCAGCTTCGGCAGCCCGCGGACCGCATCGGTCGGTGAGCTCACGTTCCTCGGCACGGTCGACGGTCTGCCTATCTTCGCCGACCCGAGCACCGTCGCCAGCGTCCAGGCGAGCCTCGACCAGGCCCGCACCGCGAACAACAACGACCTGACGGCCATCGTCGACACGAAGGCCGATGTGCGCTCCGCGCTCGACAAGGCGAACGTCGTGCTCTATGCGCCGCTCCAGCCCACCGGTTGCGTCTTCCAGCCGGTGCAGCTCCAGCAGCAGGTCCGCAAGGTGCGCGGCTAGTCACCCGTCACCGACCGATGCCTGCGGGGCCCGGCCACCGGCCGGGCCCCGTTCGCGTCCCCGGGAACCCACCCGTCGCGTCCGGGCTTCGGGGCCGATACCATCTCCGACGTCAAACCGAGCGCGCGCCGCCGCGCCGCGCCCACGAACACCCCCTGCTGGTGGTTCGGTCGCCGCCGCCCGCCCCGCGGCCGGCACCGGCCCGTACGGAGCCATGAGCCTGCAAGAATTCCGCGCCTTCCGCGAGCGCATGAACGAGCGCATCCTCGCCGCCGACAACCTCGAGATCCGCCGCTTCTTCGCCCTCGACGCCCGCGTCTACGAGGACGGCGCGCTCCCCGCCCGCACCAAGGAGCTCCTCGGCCTCGTCGCCTCCCTCGTGCTCCGCTGCGACGATTGCATCTCCTACCACATCGTCCGCTGCGCCGCCGAGGGCGTCACCGACGCCGAGTTCTACGAGGCCTTCTCCGTCGGCCTCGTCGTCGGCGGCTCCATCGTCATCCCCCACCTCCGGCGCGCCGTCGCCACGCTCGACGAGGTCCGCCAGGCGGCCGCAGCCGGCACGCCCTGATCCCCGCCGCCGTCGCACCCCGGCCGCAGCGGGGGGGTTTACAAGACCCTCGCTCGAAGTCATATTGGACGGGTTATGACCGAAACCGTAACGGGGGCGAGGCGCGTGCGGTGCTACGGGGACGGGCACCGCGCACACGCATCTCTGGTGAGGCAGTAGACGTCAGACTTTGTCGGCGTCTGCTGCCTTTTTTATTACATACCCGATCCGAGGATGCCGCGATATGTTTGTCAACTCCCGCGCCCTGGATTCCTTTGATCAATACCTCTTCGACGTAGAGAAGTACCCTCTCATCGAGGACCCGGAGGAAGAGCGTGAGTTGGCCCGACGTGCACGCCTCGGTGACAAGGAGGCGGCCGAGCGGCTGGTGACTGCGAACCTGCGGTTCGTGATCTCCTACGTGAAGAAGTACCAGGGGCGGGGACTGGGGCTGGCCGAGCTGGTGTGCATCGGCAACGAGGGTCTCCTGAAGGCGGTGAAGAAGTTCGATCCGGACAAGGGCGTCAAGTTCATCTCCTATGCGGTGTGGTGGATCCGGCAGACCGTGCTCCAGGCGCTGGCGGAGCAGACGCGGTCCGTGCGCATCCCGCTGAACCAGAACTCGAACCTGGTGAAGCTGTCGCGCACGGAGACCGCGCTGACCCAGTTGCTCGGGCGCTCGCCGACGGACCAGGAGATCGCCGCCGAGATGGAGGAGCCGGTCGACACGGTGCGCGCGCTGCGCCGTGTGGCGGCCTCGGAGCTCTCGCTGGATGCGCCGATCGACCGCGGCGACCGTGACAGCGCCTCGTTCGGCGAGCGGTTCGCCGGCGTGGAGGCGGAGGACATCGAGGAGACGGTGGAGTCGCAGGCGCGACGGGAGTTCCTCGATCGGATGTTCGAGAAGTACCTGACGGAGCGCGAACGCCGCATCCTCTACCTGTACTACGGGCTCGACGACGGCGAGGAGCGGACGCTGGAGGAGATCGGCTCGTTGCTGGGGGTGACGCGCGAGCGCATCCGCCAAATCCGGAACCGTGCGTTCGAGAAGCTGCGCGAGAGCCCGGACGGCGAGGCGCTCGAGACGTTCTGGAGCGCGAACTGACGTCGGCGCGGCCACGCCGCTGGAGTCGGACGACAGGGGGGCCCGCCCGCACACGGCGGGCCCTTCGGCTTTCGGCCGGCGACCTGCGTCAAGTGCTGTCGGAACACACCTTTCCGGCTTCAGGTAGTACTCCCGACCCCCGGCCGCCGGGCCCCGCCGCGCACGCCGCGGCCGCGCGGCGGCGCTGTGGAGGGCGTCCCCGTCGTCGACAGCCGCCACCTCGCGACGGATGGGGCGCCGCGACTCGCCGCGGTCGAGCAGCGCTTCACCGGTGGACGCCGCATGACGTTGAGGTTCCGTAACGCCGCCTTCGATCTCGTGGTCGTGCTCGCGCTCGCCGCGCCCGCGGCATCGCAGCAGCCGCCCGCGGCATCGCCGCAGCCGGCCGCGGCCGAGGGCTGGAACGATCCGCGCGCGCTCGCGCTGGTCGCGGCGGCGCGCGCCCGCCGGGAAGCGCCGCGGGCGGACTCGGGGCTGGACAACTACCACTCCCACGCGGACGGCTACGTCTACTTCTACCTGGACCGCCGCGGCGCGCCGGAGCGGACGCTGGTCAAGGTCGACCAACTCGCGCTGGACGTCTACTGGGCCGCACCCAACCGGACGAAGCAGCGCATCGTCGGGATGCGTGACGTCAGTCGGCTGCCGAACCGGATGTACTACCATCTCGACCACCTCACCGTGGTCCAGGACGAGTTCGGCGACCTGATCCGTCTCGGGGATGGCGACGAGGTGCAGGCGGTGCCGCACCCGGCGGCGCCGGGCTCCGAGCGGGTCTACGACTTCCGCCTGGCGGATTCCCTCACGCTCCGCATCCCCGGGACGCCGCAGCCGCTGCGCGTCTATGAGGTCGCGGTCCGTCCGCGGCGGCTCGACCGCCCGGGGTTCATCGGTTCGCTCTTCGTGGACCCGTCCTCGGGCGCGATCGTCCGCATGACGTTCACGTTCACGCCGGCGTCGTACGTCGATCGCCGGCTCGACTACATCAACATCTCCCTCGAGAACGCCCTCTTCGAGGGCCGGTACTGGCTCCCGCACGAGCAGCGTGTCGAGATCCGGCGCCAGATCCCGGAGCTGGACTTCCCGGCCGGCGCGGTCATTCGCGGCGTCTTCTGGGTCGGCCAATACCGCTTCAACCAGCCGCTGCCGCCCGACCTCTTCGCCGGCCCGCGCGTCGAGGCCGCGCCCGCCGCGGCGCGCAAGGCGTATCCCTTCCCGAACGGCATCTACGCCGACCTCAACGCGGAGGGGCTCTCGCCGCCGCCGGAGATGGCCCAGCTCCGCGAGCAGGCCATGCAGATCGTCAAGCAGCGGTACCTGAGCGGCCTGCCGAAGCTCCGGCTGCGGATCGGCGGCGCCTCGTCCGCGCTCCGCTACGACCGCGCCGAGGGGATCTTCCTCGGCGCGGGGATGGCCTACGTGCCGGGCGGCGCGGTCCAGCTCGAGGGCTCCGTCGGCCTGGCCACGGCCTCCGGGATCGGCTCGCTCGCGCTCGGCGCACGCACGCCGCTCGGGGAGGGCGCGTCGATCGGCATCGGCGGCTACAGCCACGCGCTCCGCGACCTCGGCGCCGCCCCCGCGCTGCCCGGCGCCCTGAACACGCTCTCCGCCGCGCTCTTCGGCGCCGACTACCTGGACCCGTACTACGCCTCCGGCATCGAGCTGCGGCTCGACTCCCGGCTCCACGGCGCCTGGTCGGGCGCGCTCCGGCTCGCGGCCGAGGAACAGCGCAGCGCCCCGCTGGCGGACCCGACCCCGCTGCTGAACGGCTCGGACCGGTTCCGCCCGGTGCGCCCGATCGAGCCCGGAACCCTGCTGTCCGCGCGCGGCGAGATCACGCGCGCCGGCGACACGAACGGCGCGCTCTCCTGGAACGGCCGCATGAGCATCGAGGGCGCCACGCTCGAGGGTCGCGCCTTCGGACGCTCGCTCCTCGAGGCGAGCGCCATCGCGCATTCGGCCGACCACGGCACCACGCTCCGCCTGACCGGTCAGGCCGGCGCGGCGTTCGGCCCCGTCCCGCCACAGGGCCTCTTCCTCCTTGGCGGGCCCGGCACACTGCCGGGCTACGCGCCGCGCCGCTTCGCCGGCGACGAGTTCGCCCGCCTCGGCCTCGAGGCCTCCCGTGCCGTCCTCGGCCCTTGGCTCCGCCTGCGCGGCCTCGGCGCCGCGGCCTGGACCGGCTTCGGCGGCGCCACCACCGCGCCGGCGGCGTGGGACGTCGCCCCTACGGGCGGCGTGCGCACCAGCGTCGGGCTCGGCGTCGGGCTGATCTACGACATCCTCCGCACGGACCTCTACCGCGGCCTCCAGAAGGACGGACGCTGGCAGCTCGTGATCTCCGTGAGCCCCGACCTCTGGGACATCCTCTGAGCCGCGGGATCCGTTGTGCTTTCGCCTTCGCTCCCGCCCCCGCCGGTCGGGAAGGGCGGCGGGGGCGGGAGGCGAAAGCGGGAGCGGGAAAGACGAGCAGCTTGGCCGGACGAGATACGAGCCGACCCGCCATCCGGGCACGGCGGCGACCCGTGCCGGCAGGCCTGGGCGCTCCGCCGCGCCGCGAAGCGCCGACCGCCGCGCCCGAACGCGCCCCCTTCCCTGGCCCGGACGCTCAGTCGTCCTCCGCCCCACCGTCGGGGCCCGCCTCCGCCTTCCCGTTCGCCGAGCCCAGCATCACCAGCTCGCGGACGTGCACCTCCGCGGTCGGGATGGTCACGCCGTTCTTCTCGAACGCGTCGTACTCCATCCGCCCCTCCACGTACAGCCGATCCCCCTTCCGCACGTAGTCCGCCGCGAGCTGCGCGAGCCGGTCCCACAGCGTGAGCCGGTGCCATTCCGTGCGATCCTCGTAGCCGTTCTCGCGCGGAATCCGCCGGCTCGTGGCAAGCGACAGGTGCGCCACCTTCACCCCGGACGCCGTGGTCTGGACGTCCGGATCCCGGCCGGCGTGTCCCACCAGGATCACCTTGTTCACCGATCGGCTCATCTCTCGCCTCCTTCACCGCGGGGAGCTGGTCCGCCCGTCGTTGAGCGTGCGCGCAAGGTGGGTTCGCGGATCGGGCGCAGCCATGGCGGTTCCGGCCGCGGCCGCGGCCGGGCGACCGGGGGCGGGGGCGTGGTCGAATGGTCGAGTGCTCGAGTGGGAGAGTGGTCGATTGGGAGAGTGGTGGATTGGGAGAGTGGGGCAGCCGGCGAGCGGGAGAGCCACCGCGCACGAGAGCCGTCGAGCCGTCGACCCTCAGAGCCTTCGAGCGGGCGAGCGCGAGAGCGGGAGCGTGCAGGTGTGCGAGAGTGCGAGGCCGGGCCAGCGGCCGAGGGCTCGGGCGGCACGGCGGTCGAGCCGGAGACCGGTCGAGGTCAGCGGGCGACGCAGCAGCCGCGGCCCGCCGGGGTCCCCCCCGCTCCCCCACTCGACCGAACGGCGCGGAGGGCAACCGTGCGCGGGCGGGGTCTGGATGGGGAAAAGGGCAGTCGCAGGACGGCTGCGACTGCCCCAGGCGGCACGAGCGAGAGTGTGGCTTGGGGGCCACGAAGGTAGGTAGCCCATCACCGCCCGGTCATGTGCGTGTGCAAACCGCGGGCCAGTGTATCACACGCACTCACATCCCCGGCTGCTTGCGGCCGACGCTCACCGCCAGGAAGAGAACGACGAGCAGCGCCACGCCGACCACCCACCAGTGGTCCGGCGAGCCGATGAGCCAGTTGACCGCGGCGGAGAACAGGTCTTCGACCCTCTGAACGAGGACCCGGAAGGTTCTCATGGCCCTCACCTCGGCGGCTTTCGGGCACGCGCCCCCGCGGGCCGGCCGGCCCCGGGGCGAGCTCGACTCTTAGATGCCACGCGGCCAATGCGCGGTCAAGTTCCCGAACTGACCGCCGGCCGGCGCTCACTTGCACTCGTACCAGTTCTCGCCGATCCCGGTGGCGACCTCCAGCGGGACCTCGAGCGCGAATGCGCCCTCCATCCGTTGCTTCACGAGGTCGCGCATCTCCTCGACCTCGGCGAACGGCACCTCGAAGACGAGTTCGTCGTGCACCTGGAGGAGCATACGGGTCTTCGCGCCCCGACGTGCGAGCTCCCGGTGGATGTCGATCATCGCGATCTTGATGATGTCGGCCGCGGTCCCCTGCACCGGCGCGTTCGTGGCCGCCCGCTCGCCGAACTGGCGGACGCTGAAGTTGCGGGCGTGGATCTCCGGGATGTAGCGGCGCCGGCCGCTCAGCGTCTCGACGTAGCCGTGCACCCGCGCGTGCTCGATCTGCTCGTCGAGGTAGCGGCGCACGCCCGGGAATCGCTGGAAGTACTGGTCGATGAACTTCCGCGCGTCGGCGACGGACGTCCCGAGACGCTGCGCGAGCGCGAACGGCCCGATCCCGTAGATCGTCGCGAAGTTGATCGTCTTGGCGGCGTTGCGCATCTGGGGCGTGACCTGCTCCACCGGGACGTCGAAGACGATCGCCGCCGTCTGCCGGTGGATGTCCTCGCCGTTGCGGAACGCGGTGACGAACGCCGGGTCGCCGGACAGGTGCGCGAGGATGCGCAGCTCGATCTGCGAGTAGTCGGCGGCGAGGAAGACGTGGCCGTCCGCCGGGATGAAGCCCTTGCGGATCTCGGCGCCGATCTCGGTGCGGATCGGGATGTTCTGGAGGTTCGGGTCGCTCGAGCTGAGCCGACCCGTCGCCGCGACCGTCTGGCTGAAGCTCGTGTGGATCCGACCGGTCCCCGGGTTGACCGCGAGCGGCAGCGCGTCGACGTACGTGCCCTTCAGCTTGTCCAGTTGCCGGTACTCGATGAGCAGCCGCGGCAACGCATGCCCCTGCGCCGCCAGCTCCTCGAGCACCGACACGTCCGTGGACGGGCCGGTCTTGGTCCGCTTCAGCACCGGCAACCCGAGCTTCTCGAAGAGGATCTGCCGAAGTTGCGGCGTCGAGTTGATGTTGAACTCCGTGCCGGCGACCTTGTAGATCTCCTCCTGGATCAGCCCCAGCTCCCGCGTCAGCTTCTTCGCGAGCGCCGCGAAGAACCCCGGGTCGATCCGGATCCCGGCCCACTCCATGTCCGCCAGCACGGGAAGGAGCGGCATCTCGATCGTCCGGTACAGCTCCATCAGGCCCAGCTTCTCGAGCTCGTCCCGGAAGATCGCCTCGAGCCGCAGCGCCACGTCCGAGTCCTCGCAGCAGTAGTCGCGCGCACGCTCGAGCGGCACCTCCGCGAACGGGATCTCGTCCTTCCCCTTCCCGCAAAGCTCCTCGTACGTCGTCGTCCGGTGGTCGAGGTACTGGAGCGCCAGCGCATCCAGGTTGTGCTCGCGGCGCCCCGGCTCGATCACGTAGGAGGCCACCATCGTGTCGAACGCGATGCCGCGCAGCTCCACGCCGGCGCGCCGCAGCACGAGCAGGTCGTACTTCAGGTTCTGCCCGATCTTCTCGACCGCGTCGTCCTCCAGCATCTGCACGAGCGGGAACATCTCGAGGGAGTCGAGCGGCGGCAGGTTCACCACCGGCGCCGCCTCGCCGTCCAGGTCCAGCCGCGCCGGGGCGCGATGCGCGAGCGGCAGGTAGTACGACTCGCCGGGCGCGAGCGTGAGCGAGAGGCCCACCAGCTCCGCGCGCATCGGATCGACGTTCGTCGTCTCCGTGTCGAGTGACACGAAGCCCTGCTCGCGGATCCGGTCGACGAGCTCGACGACCGCCTCCGGCGCCTGCACCAGCGTGTAGGCGCACTCCAGCGTCCGCTTCGCCTCTTTCGGCGCCGCGTAGTCCCGCACCAGCGAGTGGAACTCCAGCTCCAGGAACACGTCCCTCAGCCGCTCCCGGTCCGGCTCCTTCACCCGCAGCACGTCCAGGTTCAGCTCGACGGCCAGGTCCGTATCGATCGTCACCAGCTCCTTCGACAGCAGCACGTCCGCCCGATGCTGCTCCAGCGCCTCCCGCGCCCGCTTGTTCGCGACGTCGCCCACGTGCGCCAGGATCTCCTCGACCGGGCCGAACTGCTCGATCAGTTGGATCGCCGTCTTCGGCCCGATCCCCTTCGCGCCCGGGACGTTGTCCGACGCATCGCCGATCAGCGCCAGGTAGTCCCGCACCCGCTCCGGCGCCACACCCAGCCGGTCCGCCGCGTTGCGCAGGTCCACCCACTCCTCCTCCACCCCCGCCGGGCCGCCGCGCCCCGGGTTCAGCAGACAGACACCATCCTGGAGGAGCTGATAGAAGTCCTTGTCCCCCGACACGATCACCGCCTCGATGCCCGCCCGAGCCGCCCGCACCGCCAGCGTGCCGATCACATCGTCCGCCTCGTACCCCGGCAGCTCCAGCACCGGGATCCGGAACGCCTCGATCAGCTCCCGGATCCGCGGCAGCGACGCGCGCAGCTCGTCCGGCATCTTCTCCCGCGTCGCCTTGTACGCCGGGTACCGCTCCGTCCGCTGACTCGTCCCCGCGTCCAGCACGACGCCCAGATAGTCCGGCTCGTGCTCCTCCAGGATCCGCAGCAGGAACTTCGTCACACCCCACGCCGCCGACGTGTTCTCCCCCCGCGACGACGTCAGCGGCCGGCTGATCATCGCGAAGAACGATCGGTAGATCAGCGCGTACCCGTCGATCAGGAACAGGCGGGGGCGCGTCTTTTCCGGCTTTTCGACCATGTCGGGGGTTCCTCGATCCGCGTTCGGCTCTGAGACGAAGTCCGCCGGATCCGTGTCGCTTCCGCCCCCGCAGCCCCACCCGAACGGCCAGCAGCGGGAGCGGGAGCGACAGCGGGAGCGGGAACGGCGAACAGATTGGCCGGACCAGACGATGATACCCGGGAGAAGCTAACGCGTGCACCCCGAACGCGCCTCCCGGGCAAACGAAAGCGCCCCGGCATCACTCCGCCGGGGCGCCCACCTGCCTCCCACCGACCAGAGGCTCACACCCTCGTGACGTTCGCCGCCTGTAGACCCTTCTCCGTCTGGCGAACCTCGAACTCGACCTCTTCGCCCTCGGCGAGCGTCTTGAACCCCTCCATGTTGATCGCCGAGAAGTGGACGAAGACGTCCTCTCCGTCGGGCTGCTCAATGAAGCCATACCCCTTGGCATCATTGAACCACTTGATCCTGCCTCTGGCCATCGGAGCTGCCTCCTACGAAGGGTGGGCGCACAGCGTTACCGCTCAGCCGAAGCTACGGGAGGTTTTCCAGCGCTGTCAAGGAAAATTTTGTTTGACGAAAAAGTATCGGAGGCCTTGCGATCACAGCGCTGTCCACCCGGCAGGGCGCGCGCAATTCCGGGGAAACGGCGGGCAAATCAGAACGGCAGAACCGAGGCGAGCCAGGCGATAGCGGCACCGGCCAGCGGGAGGAGGAGGTTGTCGTCGATGGGGAGGGGGGCGGCCTCGACGAGCGCGACGGCGATGGCGGCGAG
>JADGGV010000268.1 GCA_019689775.1 Gemmatimonadota bacterium | reverse complement strand
GGGGGGATTTTTTCCCGGCGCAACGGGCGGGGCGGCGGTGTAGCGGGCGGCGCGCGGGGCGGGGGCCGTCGACGCCGTTTACGGGCGTAAACCGTAACGCGACCGCCGCGCGCGCCGGGCCTTCCGGGGGGTGCCGATGAGGCCGTCGCCCGCATTGCCGTGGGGCCGGGGCGGGAATAGGTTGGGACCGTCGGCCCCCCCGCCCTTGCCGGTCCCGACTCCCACGCGACGGGGGCCGTTCCACCTCCGCCTTCCGGATCCGATCCGATGCTCACCCCACGTCTGGCAGCGCTGGCCCTCGCCTGCATCACGGTGGCGTCGTCCGCGCCGACGCTGCGCGTGCTGCGCGTCACGCCGTCGGGCGATGCCGAGCCCGGCACGCCGATCACGGTCACGTTCGACCGGCCGGTGGCCGGCGGCCTCGACGGGACCGTGGACGCCGCGTCGTTCTTCCGGATCGAGCCGGCGGTGCCGGGGCGGGTGGAGTGGCGAGATCCGGTGACGATCCGGTTCACGCCGGCCGCGCCGCTGCCGCGCTACACGAGCTACCGGGTGACGATCGCGGCGGGGCTGCGGGCGATGGACGGGGCGCGGCTGGAGGCGCCGTACACGTACACGTTCCGGGTCGCGGGGCCGCGGGTGCTGGCGGGCGCGCCGGCCAACGCCTGGGGGGTCGCGCGCTTCCTGCCGCCGACGCCGACGCTGACGCTGTACCTGGACGACGCGGCGGACGCGGGCGTCGTCGCCCGGGTCGTGCGCATCGAGGTGGCGAGGCCGTGCGCGCCGGCGGTGGTGCCGGTGCGGGTGGTGCGCCAGCGCGCACTCGAGGCGGACGACCCGTACTACGCCCGTGTGGCGAGCCGGCCGGACGGGCCGGTGGATGGGCGTCGGGCCGTCGAGGTGGCGCCGGTGCGGCCGCTGCCGGCGGGGTGCGCGGGGGCGCTGGTGGTGCCGGAGCGGATCGACGAGGCGTCGCCCGGGGTGGTGCAGCGCTGGGCGCTGGCGACGCACGGCGGCTTCGCGCTGGCCTGGTTCGGCTGCGCGGGGAAGACGACCTGCGCGACGGGGCCGCTGGAGGTGACGTTCACGACGCCGGTGCGCGGGAGCGAGGTGCTGCGGCACGTGCGCGTGGAGCCGAAGCTGGCTTTCACGATCGCGGACACGGCGGCGGAGTCGGACGTCTGGACGCTGGAGGCGCGGACGCGGCCGCGGTCGCACTACGCCGTCGTCGTCGACGCTGCGGGGCTGAGGGACGTCTTCGGGCAGCCGTTCACGGGGACGAACGTGCTGGCGTTCGCGACGTCGGGGATCCCGCCGGCCGTGGTCTACCCGTTCGGCAAGATGGTGGTGGAGCGGAACGGCTTCGGCACGCTGGCGGTGCAGCACGTGAACGTGGACACGCTGCTGGTGACGTACGCGACGGTGCCGCGCCGCCTGGAGGCGGCCTTCCTGGCGGACGCGTGGGGCGGGTGGCGCGCGCTATGGGACACGATCGCGCCGGGCGCGACGCGGCTGGCGGTGCCGGTGCGCGGCGAGCCGGACCGGGCGCGGGTGACGGGGGTGAAGGTGAGGCCGGCGGGCGCGGCGGGGACGCTGGTCGCGGTGCGGGTGGCGGCGCCGCGGAAGGCGTCGCAGGCGGACGCCGGCTCGCCGATCGCGCTGGTGCAGGTGACGGACCTGGCGGTGCACGCGCGGGTCGGGAAGGACCAGGGCGCGGTCTGGGTGACCGGCGTGAGCGACGGGAGGCCGCGCGCCGGCGCGAGCGTGACGCTCTTCGACCGGAGCGGGCGGGTGCGGGCGCGCGGCCGGACCGATGCCTCGGGCGTGGCGGTGCTCGGCGGGTTCGCGCCGGACAGCGCGGCGGCGCAGGACGCGTCGTGCCCGGAGTGCGAGGACGACGTCGGCAGCGGCGGCTTCGTCGGCTACGTGGCGGCGACGCTGGGCGACGACCGCGCCGTCGTCGGGATCAGCGAATGGGACCCGGATCTCTCGCCGTGGCGCTTCGGCGCGGACCGGGCGTGGGGCGTGGACGCCTGGCCGGTCGCGGGCGCGATCTTCACGGAGCGGGGGATCTACCGGCCGGGCGAGACGGTCTACGCGAAGGCCATCGTGCGGACCGGCCCGCTCGGGAGCCTGGTCCCGCCGCCGGCGAGCGACTCGATCCGCCTCGTGTTCGCCGACCGGGAGCGGGGCAACCTGCTCCAACGGACGGTGGCGCCGAACCGGTTCGGCACGGCGGACGCGTCGCTGCGCCTCCCGGCGGAGGCGCCGCTCGGGACGTATGCGGTGCGGGTCGAGGTGCGGCGGGACGGGCGCTGGCGGCCGGTGGCGACGACGACCTACCAGGTCGCGGAGTACCGCCCGCCGGAGTTCCTGGTCGACATGAGCACGCCGGACACGGTGCGGTACGCGGGCGACACGCTGCGCGCGGCGCTGTCGGCGCGTTACCTGTTCGGCGCGCCGATGGGGCGCGCGCCGGTGCAGTGGACGGTGCGGCAGGAGGAGCTGTCGCCCTGGGGACTCTCGCTCCCCGGGCTGGACGGGTGGGAGATCGGCGGCGCGGGGTGGTGGGGCGACGAGGGCTCCGGCTCCCGCGAGCCGGCGCCGCGCGTCGTCGCCACGGGGACGGATACGCTGGACGCGGCCGGGCGGCGCGAGCTGCGCTTCGCGCTCCCGGTGCCGCCGACCGGCGCGGCGATGCGGACCACGATGGTGGCGACGGTCGTGGATGCGAACCGGCAGACGGTCTCGGCGTCGGTGAGCGTCGTGAGCCACGCGGCGTCGTTCTACATCGCGGCGAAGCCGAGCGGGGAGGCGTGGTTCTGGAAGGCGGGGACGCCGGTTTCGATCCAGGTGCTCGCGGCGCGGCCGGACGGCGGGCGCGTGGCCGGCGTGCCGGTGACGGGGCGCGTGGTCCGGCACGAGTGGCACCGGGTGCGGCGCTACCGGAACGGGTACGGCAGCGACGTCGGCGAGTGGGTGGCGGACACCGTGGCCACGTGCGCGCTGACGACGGCGGCGGAGCCGCGGACGTGCACGTTCACGCCGAAGGAGGGCGGCGCCTACACGGTCGAGCTGACGGCGCCGGACCCGAAGGGGCGCACGGCGACGACCGCATTCACCCGCTGGGTCACCGGCCCCGGCTGGGTGCCGTGGGAGGACGGCTCGCAGTTCAAGATCGAGCTGATCGCGGACAAGCCGCGCTACACGGTCGGCGACACGGCCACGGTGCTGATCGCGGCGCCGTTCACGGGCGTCGAGGCGTGGGTGACGGTCGAGCGCGAGCGGATCCTGGAGCAGCGGCGGATCCGCATCGGCGCCGGCTCGACCGCGCTGAAGTTCCCGATCACGGAGGCGTTCGTGCCGAACGCGTACGTGTCGGTGATGCTGGTGCGCGGGCGGAGCGCGCCGCCCGGGCCGGTGGACGACCCCGGGCGCCCGACGCTCCGCGTCGGCTACGTCGAGCTGCGCGTGACGCCGGAGCCGAAGCGGCTGAACGTGGCGGTGCGGCCGCTCCAGGCGGAGTACCGGCCGGGGGACAGCGCCCGCGTCGCGGTGCAGGTGACGAACGGACACGGCGGCGGCGAGCGCGCGGAGGTGACGCTCTGGGCGGTGGACGAGGGCGTGCTGGCGCTGACGGGGTACCGCACGCCCGACCCGCTGGACCTGATCTACGCGCGGCGCGGGCTCGGCGTGCGGCTGGCGAGCAACCTGGTCTCGGTCGCGCCGCAGATCCCGGAGGGGGAGAAGGGGCGGCGCGAGCCCGGCGGCGGCGGCGGGAGAGACGCGACCGGCGTGCTGCGCTCGCAGTTCCGGCCGACGGCGTTCTTCCTCGCCTCCGTCGAGACCGACGAGAACGGCCGGGCGACGGCGGCGGCGAAGCTGCCGGACAACGTCACGACGTTCCGCATCATGGCGGTCGCGGTGACCACGGGCGACCGGTACGGGAGCGGGGAGTCGTCGCTGCTGGCCACGCGGCCGCTGGTCGCGCGGCCGGCGCTGCCGCGCTTCCTGCGCGCAGGCGACGAGTTCGTCGCCGGCGTCGTCGTGAACCGTCGGCTCGGCGGGACGCCGAAGGTGCGCGTGGCGGCGGACGTGACCGGCGTCGCGCTCGCGGGGCCGAAGACGCGGACGGCGACGCTCGAGCCGGGGCGCGGCGTCGAGGTGCGCTTCCCGTTCCGCGGTGTGGCGGGCGATTCGGCGCGCTTCCGCTTCGACGCGAGGGCCGAGGGCGAGGCGGACGCGGTGCAGGTGAAGCTGCCGATCCGGCCGGGCTACCACCCGGTGACGCACACGCTCGCCGGTGCGCTGCACGACACGGCGACGGTGGAGCTATCGCTGCCGGCGGACATCGACCCGAAGCGCTCGCGGCTGGAGCTGAGCCTCGGGGAGTCGCCGCTGGCGCTGCTGGAGGGGTACCGGCGGCACCTCGAGGTCTACCCGTACGGCTGCACGGAGCAAGTCGCCAGCCAGGCGCTGCCGCTGATCGCGCTGTACCGCGCGCAGCAGACGCTCCCCGGCGCGCCGCCGCTGCTCGAGGGCGACCCGCGCGCGGAGATCGCGAAGGCGGTGCGCGTGCTCGCGCGGCGGCAGCGGGCGGATGGCGGGATCGGCTACTGGTCGGAGACGGACTGGACGACGCCGTGGCTGTCGGCGTACGCCGGCCGGGTGCTGCTGGAGGCGCGCGCCGCCGGCGTGCCGGTCAGCGACGACGTCCTGGCCCGCCTCGCGGACTACCTCGCGCAGGCGCTGCACAGGGAGCCGGAGGTCCGCTTCGCGGTCGCGAGCTGGTACGCCGACCCGGCGGTCCCGCTCGCCGACCGGGTGCTGGCGGCCGATTTCCTGAGCCGCCTCGGGCGGGCGGACGTGCCGGCCGAGAACGAGCTGCTCGCGCACGCGGCGCAGCTCGCGTGGGAGGACCGGCTGGCGCTGGCCGAGATGCTCGCGCGGCGGCGGCAGACGGCGGCGGCGCGCGCGCTCGTGACGAGCACGCTCGCGGACGTGCGCGTCGAGGGGCGCAAGGCGGTGCTGCCGGCGCGCGCGGCGCGCTCGTTCTACTTCCCGTCGCAGGCGCGGCCGGCGGCGCGGGCCGTCACCGCGCTCCTGGCGGCGGATCCGACGAACCGGCTGCTCGGCCCGCTGGTCGAGACGCTCGTCGACCAGGGGCGCGTGCAGGCGCTGGCGCCGTGGAACACGCAGGACTACGGGATGGCGGTGCTCGCGCTCGCGCAGCTCGCGCGCGCGGGGGCGGTCGGCGGCGAGCGGCCGGTGCGCGTGCGGCAGGGCGGGCGCACCGTGCTCGAGGCGAAGCCGGCCGGCGGCGTCGGCCAGGCCGGTGTGGCGTTGGACGGACTGCTCGGGCCGGCCAGCGGTGAGCGGCGGCCGCTGCGGCTGAGGCTGGAGACCACGCCGGGCGAGCTGCCGGTCTTCTATTACCTGACGGTGCGCGAGGTGCCGCGCGCGGCCGCGACGACGCCGCGCGACGAGGGGATCGCCGTCGAGCGCTGGTACGAGCGGCTCTCGGACGGCAAGCCGACGGTCGAGATCGCCGAGGGCGAGCTGGTGCGCGTGCGGTTGCGCGTGACCGTGCCGGCGGAGCGGCACTTCGTCGTGCTCGACGATGCGCTGCCCGCCGGGCTCGAGCCGGTCGACCTGAGCCTGCGGACCGTGAGCCCGTTCCTGATCGACGACGCAGCCGCCGACCAGGAGCTGGTCTCGGGGAGCTGGTACTACGGGAGCTGGGACGCCGGCGTGTGGTCGCCGTTCGACCACAAGGAGATCCGCGACGAGCGCGTCGTGTACTCGGCGACCGTGCTCTGGCCCGGGACGTACACGGCCACCTACCTCGCGCGCGGCACGACGGCGGGGCGGTTCGTCACGCCGCCGGCGCACGCGGAGGAGATGTACAACCCGGGCGTGCACGGGCGGAACGGTGGGAGCACGTTCACGGTGAGGGCGGTGAAGTGACGCGGTGGTCCGGCCTGCGCGGGGGGCGCGCCCGGGT
>JADGGV010000008.1 GCA_019689775.1 Gemmatimonadota bacterium | reverse complement strand
CTGGTGGTGAGCGGCCTGTCGGGGGAGGAGCGGTTCGCGAAGGAGTACCTGGAGCTTGGGCGGGCGATCGTGGACGCGGCGCGGGGGCGGTGGGGCGCGGCGCCGGAGGACGTGACCTGGCTGGCGGAGCGGCCGGAGGCGGACGCGGCGCGGATCCTCGGGCGCTCGACCAAGGCGGAGATCGAGAAGGCGCTGGCGGCGCTCGCGGCGTCGTCGTCGCCGGCGGACCGCGTGCTCGTGCTGCTGCTCGGCCACGGCGCCTCGACGGGCGATGCGCCGACGCTGAGCCTCCCCGGGCCGGACATCACGGCGCAGGAGATGGCGCGCGCGCTGGCCGCCGTGCACGCCGGGCGCCTCGTGGTGGTGAACGCGGCGGACGCGAGCGGCGGCTTCATCCCTGCCCTCTCGGGTGCCGGCCGCGTCGTCATCACGGCGACACGCTCGGGCTACGAGCGCAACGAGACGGTCTTCGGGCGCTACTTCGTCGCGGGGTTGACGGGCGACGTTGCCGACATGGACAAGGACGGGCGCGTCTCGCTGCTGGAGGCGTTCGAGTACGCGCGGCACGAGGTCGAGCGGAGCTACGCCGAGGGGAACCGGCTGCGGACGGAGCACGCGCTGCTGGACGACGACGGCGACGGCAAGGGGAGCGAGACGCCCAGCGCGAGCGGCGATGGCGCGCTCGCGCGGCGGCTGTTCCTGGACGGCGCGCCGGCGGCGAAGGCGGCCGCGGCGGCGAGCCCGGAGCTGCGCGCGCTGTACGCAGAGAAGGCGCGGTTGGAGCGCGAGATCGATGCGCTGAAGGCACGCAAGGCGGCGCTGCCGGCCGAGGAGTACGAGACGCGCCTGGAGGGGCTGCTCGTGGAGCTGGCGGAGAAGAGCGAGGCGATCCGTCGCCTGGAAGGGGGTCGGCCGTGAGGCGCGCGCGGGCGGTCGTGGCCGTCGGCGGCGCGTGGCTGCTGGTGCTTGGCGCGGCGCTCGTTCAGCCGGCGTGCGGGCGGCAGGCGCCGGACGGCGAGGCCGCGCTCCGGGCGGGGCGCTACGAGGAGGCGATCCGGGCGCTGTCGGGCGCGGTGCAGGGCGACCCGGCGAACGTCGCCGCGAGGCGGGAGCTGGCCCGCGCACTGGCGGCGGTCGGGCGGTATGACGAGGCGGAGACGGCCGTCGGCGGGCCAACGGGAGCGTCGGCGTCGACGGCGCTGGCGAACGTGCTCGGCGAGATCCTGGTGGCGCGGGGGCGGACGGCGGACGCGGAGCAGGCGTTCCGGCGCGCGCTGGACGGCGGCGCGGAGGCGATCCCGGCGCGCTCGAACCTGGCGACGCTGCTCTGGCGGCGGGGCGAGCGGGAGGCGGCGCTGAAGGAGTTCGCCGCGCTCGGCGACCTGTACGAGCGGCGGGAGGCGCGGAGCGCGGCGGATCTCGTCGCCGTCGGCTCGGCGCTGCGCTACCTGGGAGAGCGCGACCCGCAGCGGTTCAAGGACGCGCGCGACGCGTACAACGAGGCGATCGCGGCGGATCCGCGGGCGGCGCGGCCGAAGCTGCGCCTCGGCGAGCTGCTGCTGGAGAAGTACAACTCGACGGACGCGCAGGCGCTGTTCCGGGAGGTGCTCGAGGCGAACCCGCGCGATGCGCGGGCGCTCCTCGACCTGGCGAAGGCGAAGAACTTCGACGGCTCCGACGAGGCGCTGGAGCTGACGCGGAAGGCGCTGGGGATCAACCCGAACCTGGTGGAGGCGCGGGCGTTCCTGGCGGGGCTGCGGCTCGGGCTGGAGGACTTCGACGGCGCGGCGGCGGAGGCGGAGCGCGGGCTGGCGGTGAACCCGTCGTCGCCGGAGGCGCTGGCGGCGCTGGGCGCGGCGCGCTTCCTGGCGGGGGACCGGGACGGCTACGAGGCGGTGCGGCGGCGGGCGGCGACGTCGGCGCCGGCGGCGGCGGACTTCTACATCGCCCTGGCGGAGCTGTCGCAGCAGCATCGACGCTATCGGGTGGCGAAGGATTTCGCGCGGCAGGCGGTGGAGGCGGACTCGCTGTCGTGGCGCGGCTGGGGCGTGCTCGGGCTGAATCAGCTCCGCACCGGGGAGATCGAGGCGGCGCGCCGCAGCCTGGAGCGCTCGTTCCGGGGCGACCCGTACAACGTCTGGATCAAGAACACGCTCGACCTGCTGGACACGTTCTCGCGCTACGAGTCGCGGCGCAGCGCGCGCTTCGAGCTGTTCCTGTACGGGAAGGAGGCGGAGCTGCTCTACCCGTACATGGCGGCGCTGGCGGAGGCGGCGTACGACTCGCTCGCCCGGCGCTACGCGTTCCGCCCCGCCACGCCGGTGCGCGTCGAGGTCTACCCGAGCCACGCGGACTTCTCGGTGCGCACCGTGGGGCTCGCGGGGCTGGGCGCGCTCGGCGTCAGCTTCGGCAACATCCTGGCGATGGACTCGCCGTCGGCGCGCGACCCCGGGGACTTCAACTGGGGCTCGACGCTCTGGCACGAGATCGCGCACGCGTTCACGCTGGGCGCCTCGGACGGCCGCGTGCCGCGCTGGTTGACCGAAGGGCTCTCGGTGCTGGAGGAGCGGCGCGCACGCCCCGGCTGGGGCGACGACGTCACGCCGAGCTTCCTCCTGGCGCTGCGCGACGGCAAGCTTCTGCCGCCGAGCCGGTTGAACGCGGGCTTCGTGCGGCCGACCTACCCGGAGCAGGTCGCGCACGCGTACTACGAGGCGTCGCTCGTCGCGGAGATGATCGAGGCGACGCGGGGACTGCCGGCGATCCGGGCGATGCTCGCCGCCTACGGCCGCGGCGAGCGCAACGACGACGTGATCCGCACGGTGCTGAAGGTGGAGCCGGCGGCGTTCGACAAGGAGTTCGACGCGTACCTCCACCGGCGGTTCGCGCGCCAGCTCGCGGCGCTGGGCCCGGCGGGCGGTGAGGGGGGCGGCGGCGAGCTGGCGCGGCTGGTCGCCGAGGCGCGGGAGCGGGCCGGCGCAGGCGACCGCGCGCGGGCGATCGCCCTGCTCGAGCGCGCGCGCGAGCTGTTCCCGGAGTACACCGGCGCGGACAGCCCGAACCGGCTGCTCGCGCGGCTGTACCTCGAGCAGGGCGACCGGCGGGCGGCGGAGCAGGCGCTGGCGCGCCTCGTCGCCCACGACGAGAGCGACCTCGAGGCGGAGAAGGAGCTGGCGGCGCTGCGCGAGTCGCTCGGCGACCGGCTCGGCGCGGCGCGCGCGCTCGAGGATGCGCTCTTCATCTACCCCTACGCCCCGGCCGTTCACACCCACCTCGCCGAGCTGTACTCGGCGCTGGGCGAGCCGGCGAAGGCCGTGCGGGAGCGCGCCGCCGTGGTCGCGCTGGACCCCGCCGACCGGGCGGAGGCGCTCTACCAGCTTGCGGCCGCGCGGCTTGCGGCGGGCGACCGGGCCGGCGCGAAGCGCGACGTGCTGCGCGCGCTCGAGGCGGCGCCGGACTTCGCCACGGCGCAGCAGCTCCTGCTGAAGCTGAGGGCGCCGTGAGGCGCGGCTGGCTGCTGCTCGCGGGGACGGTGGCGGCGCTCGTCGGCGCCGCGGCGCTCGCTGTGGCGCGAAGCGGCGCGAAGGCCCCGTGGCGCATGGGCGCGCCGCCGTCGGCGCGATCGGCGCCAGCGCGCGCGGCCGGCGACGCGGGCGCGCGGGCGGCCGGGCAGGCGCGGCGCGCCCCCGCGCAGGAGGACAACACGCCCTACGACGGCCGGTTCAAGTTCGTACGGGTGCGGTACACGGAGGGCAATTTCGGCTTCGGCTTCGGGTTCAACCGCGAGCCGTACTGGCATCACGATTATCCGCGCGCGGAGACGCACCTCGCGCAGCTTCTCTCCGAGCTGACGCTGGTCCCCACGCACCTGGGCCCGGGCAACATCCTGACGCTGGACGACCCGGAGCTGTTCAAGTACCCGGTCGCGTACCTCTCCGAGCCCGGGCACTGGATCCCGAACGACAAGGAGGTGACGTCGCTGCGCGCGTACCTGCTGAAGGGCGGCTTCATCATCTTCGACGACTTCGCCGGCGAGCACGATCTGGAGAACCTGCGGATCCAGATGCGCAAGGTGCTGCCCGAGGGGGAATGGGTGCAGCTCACCGGGCGGGAGCCGATCTTCCACTCGTTCTTCGACATCGAGTCGCTCGACTACCGGCACCCGTACTGGCGGCGGCTCCAGTCCGTGTGGTACGGGATGTACGAGGACAACGATCCGACGAAGCGGCTGCTGGCCGTGGCCGACTACAACAACGACGTCGGCGAGTACTGGGAGTGGTCGGGCACCGGGTTCTTTCCGGTGGATCTGTCGAACGAGGCGTACAAGTTCGGCATCAACTACGTCGTCTACGGTTTGACGCATTGACGGCGGCGCCTCGGGGCGCGGTCGGAAAGGAACGCTCGGATGAACCAGGTCGTCGTGGCGGAGCCGATCGAGGATGGCGCGCTGGCGGAGCGGATGGCGACGGGGGCGGCGCGGATCCGCGCGGAGCTGCGCAAGCTGATCGTCGGGCAGGAGGCGGCGGTCGAGCACCTGCTGCTGTCGCTGTTCGTCGGGGGGAACTCGCTGCTGGTGGGCGTGCCGGGGCTCGCGAAGACGCTCCTGGTGCACTCGCTGGCGCAGGTGCTGAACCTGCGCTTCTCGCGCATCCAGTTCACGCCGGACCTGATGCCGTCGGACATCACGGGGACGGACATCATCCAGGAGGATCCGTCGACGGGGCGGCGGGCGATGGTGTTCACGCCGGGGCCGATCTTCGCCAACATCGTGCTGGCGGACGAGATCAACCGGACGCCGCCGAAGACCCAGTCGGCGCTGCTGGAGGCGATGCAGGAGCACCGGGTGACGATCCAGGGGCGGACGTACGAGCTGCCGGAGCCGTTCTTCGTCTTCGCGACGCAGAACCCGATCGAGCTGGAGGGGACGTACCCGCTGCCGGAGGCGCAGCTCGACCGCTTCATGTTCCAGATCGTGCTGGACCACCTGCCGGAGGCGGAGGAGCTGGAGGTGGTCCGCACCACGACGGCGCTGCCGACGCACCGCTTCGAGCACGTCGTGACGGGCGAGGACATCCTGGCGTTCCAGCGGCTGGTGCGGCGCGTGCCGGTGGCGGAGCCGGTGCTGCGCTACGCGGTCTCGCTGGTGCGCGCGACGCGGCCGGACCCGGCGACGTCGCCGGATTTCGTGAACGAGTGGGTGGCCTACGGCGCGAGCGTGCGCGCGGCGCAGTACCTCGTGCTGGGCGCGAAGGCCCGGGCGCTCATGGCGGGGCGCCCGCACGTGAGCTTCGACGACGTGCGCGCGCTGGCGCACCCGGTGCTGCGACACCGCGTGCTGAAGAACTTCCACGCGGAGTCCGAGCGCATCTCGACGGACACGATCGTGGACCGGCTGCTGGCGGCGGTGCCGGCGCCGCGGTCGGGGATGTGAGGCGGCGGTCCGGCCCGCGACGGATCGGGCGCGACCAGGGCGCACGCGGGCGCGTACGCTGCATAGCGGGGGACGGGATGCGAACAAACCGCGTGGCGGGACGATGAGGAGCGCCGCGACGACGGCTCCTGCGGCGGGTGGCGCGCGGTTCATCGATCCGCGGGCGCTGGCGCGGATCGAGACGCTCGAGCTGCTCGCGAAGACGGTGGTGGACGGCTTCATCAACGGGCTGCACCGCTCGCCGTACCTCGGGTTGTCGCTCGACTTCGCGGAGCACCGCCCGTACCTGCCGGGCGACGACGTGCGCCGCATCGACTGGCGGCTGTTCGCGCGGACGGACCGCTTCCACGTGAAGGAGTACGAGGCGGAGACGAACGCGGACCTGGTCGTGCTGCTGGACGTGTCGGCCTCGATGCGCTACGCCGGCGCCGGGATCCCGAAGTTCGACTACGCGCGCTACCTCGCCGCGTCGCTGGCGTACTTCTCGAGCCGGCAGCGGGACCGGATCGGCCTCGTCGCGTTCGACCGCGACATCGTGGAGTACGTGCCGGCGTCGGCGAAGCACCTCGACGTGGCGCTGCACACGCTCGACCGGCTGGAGCCGCGGCGCCCGGGCCAGCTCGGGCCGCCGCTGCGGAAGCTGGCCGGGCTGCTGCGCCGCCGCGGGATCCTGGTGCTGGTGTCGGACCTCTACGAGGAGCCGGAGGCGGTGGCGGACGCGCTGAAGCCGCTGCGCTATAAGGGGAACGACATCATCGTCTTCCACCTCCTCGACCGGCACGAGCTGGAGTTCCCGTTCGACGACGTGACGAGCTTCGAGGACCTGGAGAGCGGCGAGCGGCTGCCGGTCACGCCCGCGGCGCTGCGCGAGCGCTACCTCGGGCTGATCCGGGAGCACACGGCGTCGCTCGCGCGGCGGCTCGGGGACCATCAGATCGACTACGCGCTCGTCGACACGTCGACGCCGCTGGACACCGCGCTGTTCCGCTACCTCTCGGAGCGGCAGCGCCTGAGCCGGGTGCGCTGATGCCGCTCGCGTTCCTCGCCCCCGCGTTCCTGGCCGGGCTGCTCGCGCTCGGAATCCCGCTGGTGCTGCACCTGATCCAGCGGGAGCGCAAGGAGGCGGTCCCCTTCCCTTCGCTGATGTTCCTCCAGCGCATCCCGCACAAGTCGGTGCGGCGGCGGCGCATCCGGGATTGGCCGCTGCTCGTGCTGCGCTCGCTCGCGATCGTGCTGGTCGTGGGCGCGTTCGCGCGGCCGTTCGTGAACCGCGCGGGCGTGGCCGGCCCGGTGGGCGAGCCGGCTCGCGAGGTCGTGGTGCTGCTGGACCGGTCGTACAGCATGGGGTACGGCGACCGCTGGGCGCGGGCGCGGGCGGCCGCGGCGCGGGCGCTCGACGGCCTGCGCTCGTCGGATCGCGCCACGCTGGTGCTGTTCGACGACGAGGCGACGGCCGTCGTGCAGGGCTCCGCGGACCGTGCGCGGCTGCGCGCGGCGATCGACGCGGCGACGGTCGGCGCGGGCGGCACGCGCTACGCGCCGGCGCTGAAGCTCGCGCAGAGCGTGCTCGAGGGCTCGCGGCGGCCGCGCCGCGAGGTGGTGCTGGTGAGCGACTTCCAGCGGCGCGGCTGGGACGGCGACCCGAGCGTGCGGCTCCCGGCCGGCACGCGGCTGATCCCGGTGGACGTCGGCGCGGGCGCCGTGAGCGACGTGTCGGTCGCGGGCGTCGAGCTGCGGCGGGAGATCGAGGCCGGGCGCGAGCGCGTCACCGTGCGCGCGCGGATCGCGAACCGCGGCGCCGCGGCCGTGAGCGCGCTGCCGGTCACGCTCGAGCTGGACGGCCGGCCGGCGCAGGAGGTGGCGACGTCGGCGCCAGCGAACGGCGTCGCGAGCGTGGCGTTCCGGCCGGTGACGCTCGGGGACCGGCCCGTCCGCGGCACGGTGCGGGTGCGCCGCGATGCGCTGACGGCCGACGACGCGTTCCACTTCGTGCTCGCGCCGGCCGAGGGGATCACGGTCCTCGTGGTGGAGGGCGCGGGTGCGCGGCCGGACGCGAGCCTCTTCCTCCGACGGGCGCTCGGCGTGACGGACGGCGCGCCGTTCCGGCTCGAGGGGGCGCCCCCGCGCGCGCTGGCGACGTCGGACCTCTCGGCGTACCGCGTCGTCGTGCTGAACGATGCGGCGCTCCCGGCGGGCGAGGCGGGGCGGCGGCTGCGGGCGTTCGTCGAGGCGGGCGGCGGGCTGATCGTCGCGCTCGGCGACCGGAGCACGGACGCCGGCTGGACGCTCGACGGCGGCCCGGCGCCGCTGCGCGACCGGACGGAGGGCGCGGGCGCGATCGGCGTCGTCGACTACGCGCATCCGGTCTTCGAGGTGTTCCGCCCGGCGCACAGCGGCGATTTCGGCACCGCGCGCTTCTTCCGCTACCGTGAGCTGAGCGCGCCGGCCGGCGCGCGCGTGCTCGCGCGGCTGGACGACGGCTCGCCGCTGCTGGTCGAGCGGGCGATCGGCAAGGGGCGCGTGCTGGTGTGGGGGTCGACGCTGGACACGTACTGGACCGACCTGCCGCTGCGTCCGGTCTTTCTCCCGTTCGTGCACCGGCTGGTGCGCTACGCGTCGGGCGTGCAGGAACCCGCGCCGTGGACGACGGTCGGCGAGACGCTCGACGCGGCGGCGCTGGAGCGGACGGCGGCGGACGCGGGCGCGGTGGTCGTGACGCCGAGCGGGCGGCGCATCGACGTCTCGGCGGCGTCGCCGGTGCTGCGGGTCGAGGAGGCGGGGTTCTACGACGTACGCCGGGCGCGCGAGCCGCTGCGCGCCGGGCGGCCGGCGGCGGCGAACGTCGACCCGGCGGAGGCGGACCCGACGCGCCTCGATCCGGCGGAGCTGGCCGCGGCGGTCACCGCCCGCGGCGCCGACGCCCCTGCGGCGCGGGCGGACGAGCCGCCGTCGCCGGCGGAGCTGGAGAAGAGCCAGGCCTCGTGGTGGTACCTGCTGGTCCTCGGGTTCCTGCTCCTGGCGGCGGAGACGGCGCTGTCGAACCGACGCGCCGCGCGCCGCCCGGCCGTGGAAAGGTGACGCCCATGCTCGACGCATCGATCGCCGCCTCACCCGCCGCCGAGTTGTCGACGCTGCTGCGCGGCGTCCGCCTGCGCTGGCGCCTGAAGCTGGCGGTGCGCGGGCTCGCGCTCGCCGCGGGCGTCGCGCTCGCGACGTTCCTCGTCGCCGCGTGGCTGCTGGACCGGTTCGATTACGCGCCCGGCGCCGTGCTCGCCGGGCGGGCGGCACTGAACGCCGTCGTCCTGGTGGCGGTCGCGTGGTTCCTGGGCCGACCGCTGCTCCGCCGGGTCGACCGCGGCCGGGTCGCGCTCTACGTCGAGGAGCGCGAGCCGACGCTGGGCGCGGCGCTGCTCAGCGCGGTCGAGGTGGCGGAGGGCGCGGGCGCGGCGGTCTCGCCGGAGCTGGCGCGGCGGACCGTGCGCGCGGCGCTCGAGCGCTCGCGCGCGGTCGCGTACGGCCGGCGCATCGAGCGGGCGGAGCTTCAGCAGTTCGCCCTTGCGCTCGGCGGCATCGTCGCCGTGGCGGCCACGCTGGGACTCGTCGGGCCGGACTTCGTGCGCCGCGGCGCCTCGGCGCTGCTCGACCCGTTCCGGCCCGCGGCGGCGACGGCGCCGTACTGGCTCGACGTCTCGCCGGGGAACGTGACGATCCCGCGCGGCGCGGACCAGGCGGTGCGCGCGCGGCTGCACGGCTGGGCCGCCCGCGGGCCGGGCGGCGCCGCGCGCGTCGAGCTGGTCGTGCGCTCCGGGCGCGACTCGACGTTCGAGCGCCTGCCGATGACGGCCGCGCGCGACACGAGCTACGAGGTGCTCCTCTTCGACGTGAAGGAGCCGACGGACTACTTCGTCGAGGCGGACGGCATCCGCTCGCCGGTCTACCGCATCGGCGTCGCGGAGCTGCCGTACGTCGACCGCATCGACCTGGAGTACCACTACCCGGCCTACACCGGCCTGCCGCCGCGCCGGGTCGAGGATGGCGGCGACGTCGCGGCGCTGCCGGGCACGACGGTGCGGCTGCGCGTCGTGCCGACGATCCCCGTGGGCGGCGGCCGGATCGTGCTGGACGACGGGGCGTCGCTGCCGCTGACGGCGGACAGCGCGGGCGCGCTCGCGGGCGCGATCGTGGTCCGCCGGCCGGGCACGTACCAGGTGGAGCTGGCGGCGCTCGGCGGCGGGACGGCGCCGGCGTCGCCTCGCTACGTGATCGACGTGCTCAAGGACGAGGCGCCGTCGATCCGGTTCGTGAAGCCGGGGCGCGACGCGCGGGTCACGAACGTCGAGGAGGTCTACCTGGAGGCGCGCGCAAGCGACGACGTCGGCGTCGGCGCGATCGAGTTGCACTACTCGGTGAACGGCGGGCCGGAGAAGACGACGTCGCTGTTCCGCGGCACGCGCGCGCTGCGCGAGGTGACGGCGGGCCAGACGCTCTACCTCGAGGAGATGGGGCTGAAGCCGGGCGACCTGATCTCGTACTACGCGACGGCCACGGACAACGACACGGGGGGCGGGCGGAAGACCGCGACGAGCGACATCTACTTTCTCCAGGTCCGGCCCTTCGGCCGCGACTACAAGCAGGCGGAGCAGGTCGCGCAGCCGGGCGGCAGCGACGGCGACCGGAACGCGGGCGACCTGTCCGGGATCCAGCGGCAGATCATCGCGGCCACGTTCAACGTGATCCGCGACCGCGCGTCCTACACGGACAAGACGTTCGGCGAGAACGTCACGACGATCGCGCTGTCGCAGGAGGAGCTGCGCGACCAGGTGCGCACGCTGGTGCAGCGGATGCGCAGCCGGGGGATCGTCGAGGACTCGAGCTTCCGCGAGATCGCGGAGATCCTGCCGCAAGCGGTGAAGGAGATGGAGGAGGCGGCCGGGCAGCTGCGGGCGCGCGACCCGGGCGCGGCGCTGCCGGCCGAGCAGCGCGCGCTCCAGCAGCTCCAGCGGGCGGAGGCGCTCTACCGGGAGGTGCGCGTCGCGCTCCAGCAGAACGCGGGCGGCGGCCGCAGCCCGAGCGCCGAGGACCTGGCCGACCTGTTCGAGCTCGAGCTGGACCGGATGCGCAACCAGTACGAGACGGTCCAGCAGGGCGAGCGCTCCGCGACGCAAGACCAGGTCGACGAGACGCTGGAGAAGCTGCGCGAGCTGGCGCAGCGCCAGGAGCAGGAGGCGGAGCGGCTGCGTCGGCAGGCGCAGTCGCGCCAGGCGGCGGGCGCGCCGGGCGGCGGCGGGTCGCAGCGGCAGATGGCGGAGGAGGCGGAGGAGGCCGCACGGCAGCTCGAGCGGCTGGCGCGGGAGAGCTCGCGGCCGCAGCTCGAGGACGTCGCCCGGCAGCTCCGCGAGGCGGCGGACGCGATGCGACGCGCGGCGAGCGACCGGCGCGGCGGCGGCACGGCGGAGGCGCGGGCGGCGCTGGACCGGCTGCGCGAGGCGCGGCGCCGCCTGGAGCGGGACCGCTCGGACGCGGTGCAGTCCGGCGCGCGCGAGGCGGCGCGCAAGGCGGAGGCGTTGGCGCAGGCGGAGCGCGAGATCGCGGCCGAGATGCAGCGCCTGGGCGCGGATGCGGGGCGCGGCGAGCGCGCCCGGCGGCTGATCGAGCGGAAGGAGCAGCAGGCCGCCGACGTCGCCGAGCTGGAGCGGGAGCTGGACCGGCTCGCGGCCGCCGCGCGCGGCGGCCAGCCGGACGCGTCCCGCAAGCTGAAGGAGGCGGCGAACGGGATCCGCGACGACCAGCTCAGGGAGCGGATCCTCTACTCGCGGGCGCTGACGCAGCCGGGGATCCCGCAGGAGCAGACGACGGAGTTCGAGGCGCAGATCGCGTCGGCGATCGAGCGGCTGCGCGATCGCATGCGCCAGGCGCAGGACGCGTTCACGCGCACGGACGAAGAGCGGACCGCCGAGTCGCTCGAGCGGGCGCGAGACCTCGTCCGCGGGCTGGAGAGCATGGAGGAGCAGGCGCGGGCGCGGGCGGAGGCGGCTCGACGCGACCGGACCGGAGGCCAGCCCGGCGCCCAGTCGGAGCGGTCGCCGGGCGGCGCACGGGATGCGGCGAACGCGGCGCGGAACGGCGCACGCGGGGCGCCGGGTCCGGCGCGGAGCGCCGAGCGGGGGGCGCCGGGCGTCGAGGGCTCCCGCGCGCAGGCCGGCCCGCCGGCCGCACCCGCCGACCGCTCGCCCGGTCCGTCGCTGGGCGGCGAGCCCGGCTCGCCCGGCTCCGCCTCGCCGGATGGGCTCGGCCCTGACGACGCGCGTCAGTTCCGGAGCGAGCTGCGCCAGCGGCTACAGGAGGCGCGGGAGCTGCGCCAGCGGCTCTCGCGCGAGGGTCGCGACGTCGCCGAGCTGGACCGCGTGATCGCCGCGCTCGGCGCGCTCGACCGGCCGGGCGTGCTGCGGGACCCGGAGCAGCTCGCGCAGCTCCAGGCCGCGGTCGTGGAGGGCGCGCGCGAGTTCGAGTACGGGCTGCGCCGCGCGATCCTCGGCGACGGCAGCGACCGCCCGCTCCTGTCCGGCACCGACGAGATCCCGGCGCAGTACCGCAAGCTGCTGGAGGAGTACTACCGGTCGCTGGCGCGGAACCGGTAGCGTAACCACCCGCCGGGAATGGCGATGCCTGCACCCGACGCCGGCCAGGGTCCCCCGAGGGAAGTGGTGGGGAGCGCGCGTGGCGTGCGCTGGCTCGAGGCCGTGGGGCGAGAGCTGCATCAGGCGGCGAGGCGGCGCGGCTCGCGCCCCTTTTGCGGAGCGCTATCCGATCTATCGACCGGGAGGTCCCCGTCTCGGAGGTCGTCACCGGAGAGGGCCTGATCGCCGAGGAGCTGACGCAGCCGCGGTTCTACTTGGTGCTGCTCACCGGCTTCGCGACGTTCGCGCTCGCGCTCGCGGCGCTGGGGCTGTACGGCGCCCTCGCCTACGGTGTTCGGCAACGCACACGCGAGATCAGCGTCCGCATCGCGCTCGGCGCGAGCCTCTCCGATGTGCGCGCGCTGGTCGTGCGGCAGGGGCTCGCGCCGGCCGGCATCGGCCTCGGCGTCGGGCTCGTTCTCTCCGTCGCGGTCACGCGGGTCATGAGGAGCCTTCTCTACGAGACCGGGCCGGCCAACCCGATGACCATCGCCGCGGTCGTGCTGGTCGTGGCCGGGACCGCGCTCCTGGCTACCTACCTGCCGGCCCGCCGCGCGGCGCGCGTCGACCCGATCGAGGCGCTCAGGGCCGAGTGACTGCGGCTCGGCCCGAGCGGCGCGCTCACGCCTCCAGCCGCGCGTCGGTCTCCGCCACCTACCCTTCCCCTACGCACACGATGCCGCGCAGGCGCACACCCAGCGCCACGCGGTCCCGCCACACGGCGCTGGCCGCGCTCGCGCGCCGCGCCTCGGCCGGTGCCGCGACCCCGAACTCGCACGATCGCCCGGCGAGGCGTCCGCGTAGGGTTGGAGGGCGGGAAATGAACACGTCGACGGGCGTCGCGGACGAACGGGGCTCCCGCCCCGTGCTTCCAGGGGCGGGACGCGTCGGCGCTCGCTTGACTCGCACGCGAGCAATGCGCATAGTTTAGCGATAGGAATGCGCATAACGGAGGTTGCGGTGGCTAAGCAGAGCAAGAACCTGTCCCTTGATCCGGAGGCCGTGCGTCGCGGCGAACGCTACAGCGAGCTGCACGGCACGAACGTGTCGCAGTTGGTGAACAATTTCTTGCTGTCGCTCCCGGTGGCGGCGGACGTTGCGGACGAGGCGCTCACGCCGACGGTTCGGCGCATCCTCGGGGTCGCGCGAGGCAGTCGTGGGATCGAGGAGTATCGCGAGCATCTGGTCGAGAAGTACGGCCGTCGATGAGGCTCCTCCTCGACGTCAACATCGTGCTGGACGTGGCCCTAGAGCGGGAGCCTTGGTTTGGCGAGGCGGCGGTGCTGCTCTCGGAGATCGAGCGGGGTCACGCCACCGGCTTCATCGCGGCACATACGGTCACGACCTATCACTACATCGTCGGCAAGCAGGCGCGCTCGAAGGCCGTGGAGGCCACGGCCGACCTCCTTCGGATCATGGAGGTCGTCCCCGCCGAGAAGGCGGACTTCCTCGAGGCGCTTGCGTTGAACCTTCCGGACTTCGAGGACGCCGTGCAGGCCGTGGCGGCGCTGAAGGTGGGAGCGGATTACCTCGTCACCCGCAACGCCGACGATTTCCGCGGCGCCGCGATCCCCCTTCGCACGGCGGGAGAGATCCTGGCGATACTCGGCCAACCGGGCACATCGGCGTGAGCCGCGAGGCCGGAGGCGGCCGCCCGCGTTTCCGGTCCGAAGGCTTTCCCGCCGCCACAGGAGCGCACGAACGCGGATGCCGCCTCACGCCTCCAGCCGCGCCCCGGTCTCCGCGTCGAAGAGGTGCAGCCGGTCGCGGCGGAAGCGGAGGCCGACCGGTTCGTCGGGCGTGACGCGGCGCTCCGCGGGCGCGACGACGCGGACCGTCTCGTCGAGCCCCGCCATGCGGACGTGGACGATCTGCTCGGCGCCGAGCGGCTCGACGACCGCGACCTCGCCGCGCGCATCCGCCGGCCCTTCCCCGACGAGCACGATGTCGTGCGGGCGCACGCCCAGCACCACGCGGCCTCGCCGTGTGGCGCGCGCCGCGACGGCGGCCGCAGTAGCGCGATCCGCGGGTTCGGCGGCGTGAACGGCGGTCCCGGCGGCGGGGCTGACGGGACCGGCGGGACCGGGTTGAGCGGCAAATCCGCCACCCGGCACGTCGGCCGGCTCCGGCGCGTCGGGCCCCGTCGCCAGCGATACCCCGAGCGCGCCGCACACCAGCCGGGCGCCCGTCGCGTCCGCCGTCACCGCGCAATCGAAGAAGTTCATGGCGGGCGAGCCGATGAAGGCGGCGACGAACCGGTTCGCCGGGGCGAGGTAGACGTCGAGCGGCGGTGCGGCCTGCTGGATCGCGCCGTCGCGCATGACGACGATGCGGTCGCCGAGCGTCATGGCCTCCTCCTGGTCGTGCGTCACATACAGCATGGTGGCGGCGAGGCGGCGGTGGAGGAGCGCCAGCTCGGCGCGGGTGTGGACGCGCAGCGCCGGGTCGAGGTTCGAGAGCGGCTCGTCGAAGAGGAACGCGCGCGGCTCGCGCACCATGGCGCGGCCGAGCGCGACGCGCTGGCGCTGCCCGCCGGAGAGCTGCGCCGGCTTGCGGTCGAGGAGCGGCCGAAGCCCGAGCGCGTCGGCGACCGCCGCCACCCGCTCGTCGATGCGCATGCGCGGGGCCCGGCGCATGCGCAGCGGGAACGCGAGGTTCTCGCGCACGGTCTTGTGCGGGTAGAGCGCGTAGCTCTGGAAGACCATGGCGAGGTCGCGGTCCTGCGGCGGCGTGTCGGTGACGTCGTCGCCGCCGATCAGGATCCGGCCGGACGTCGGCGTCTCGAGCCCGGCGACCATGCGGAGCGCGGTGCTCTTGCCGCTGCCGGACGGGCCGACGAGCACGACCAGCTCGCCGTCGGCGATCTCGAGGCACAGCTCCCATGCGGCGACGTGCCCGTTCGGGTACGTCTTCCCCACCCTGTCCAGCGTGATGGCCGCCATCGTCGCGTCCCCCTGTCGGCCGGACTATCCCTTGACCGCGCCCGCGGTGAGCCCCTGCACGATCCGGCGCTGGAACGCGAGCACGAGGAGCGCGACCGGCGCCGTCGCCACGACGGCGGCGGCCAGGATCTGCCCCCACGGCACCTGGTACTGCCCGCGGAAGAGCGCGATCGCGACGGGCACGGTGTAGCGCTCGGGCCCGAGCGTGAACGACAGCGCGAAGAGGAACTCGTTCCAGCTGTAGAGGAAGGTGAGGATCGCCGTCGTCGCCAGGCCGGGAAGCGAGAGCGGCAGGATGATCTCGCGGAACGTGCGCAGGCGTCCGGCGCCGTCCATCATCGCGGCCTCCTCGAGCTCCGCGGGGAGCTGGCGGAAGAAGCCGACGAGGAGCCAGATCGTGAGCGGCATCGCGAACGTGAGGTAGGGGAGCACGAGGCCGGGGTAGGTGTTGATCAGGTGGAGCCGCCGGAGCACGATGAAGAGCGGCGAGACGATGGCGATCTGCGGGAACATCGAGACCGCCAGGACGAACGCGAGGATGAGCGGCTTGCCGCGGAAGCGGAGGCGGGCCAGCGCGTACGCGCAGAGTGCGCCGACGCTCACGGAGAAGAGCGTCGTCGCCCCGGCGACGACGAGCGAGTTGCGGATGGGGATCCAGAAGTTGCGCTGCTCGAAGAGCGCGCGGTAATGGTCGGCCACGAGGCGCCCGGGTACGAGCGACGGCGTCTGGAACAGCCGCGACTCGGGCGTGACCGACGAGACCGCGGCCCAGTAGATCGGGAACAGCCCGGCGACGACGAGCGCGGCCACCGCGAGCGCCGGCACCCAGCGCACCGCCCGCCTCACCGCTCCTCCCCGGTGAGCGAGGCGCCGAGCACGCGGATGTAGCCGAGCGCCAGCAGGAACGTGACGAGGAAGACGATCATCGACAGCGCGGAGCCGTAGCCGAAGCGCAGGTCCTGAAGCAGCGCGTTGAACGTGAGCAGCGAGATCGGCTCGGTGGATGTGCCGGGCCCGCCGCCGGTCAGCACGTAGATCAGGTCGAAGACGCGGAACGCGTCGAGCGTGCGGAAGATCAGCGCGACGAGGATCGCCGGCTGGAGGAGCGGGAGCGTGATCTCGGTGAACCGGCGCCCGGCGCGGGCGCCATCCATCATGGCGGCCTCGTAGAGCGCGGGGTCGATGTTCTGGAGCCCGGCGAGGAGGAGGAGCGCGACGAACGGCGTCGTCTTCCAGACGTCGGCGAGCACGATCGGGACCCAGGCGGCGAGCGGGCGGATGAACCACACGAAGCCGCGCGGGACCACGCCGACGGCTGCGAGGATCGCGTTCGCGACGCCGGACTCGCTGTCGAACATGAAGCGCCAGAGGAGCGCGCAGACGACGGTCGGGATCGCCCAGGGGAGGAGCACCGCGAGCCGGACGAGGCCGCGGCCGCGGTAGGCCGCGTTCAACGCGAGCGCGAGCGCCAGGCCAAGGGACAGCTCGATGGCGACCGATACGACCGTGAACGCCGCCGTGTGCGCGAGCGCCGACCAGAAGCGCGCGTCGCCGAGCGCCTCGGCGTAGTTCGCCAGGCCGACGAACGGCCGGCCAAGCCACGGCATGCGCAGGTCGTGCAGGTGCAGCGATTCCCAGAACGTGCCGACCAGCGGGACGAAGGCGACGAGGGCGACGACGCCGAGCGCCGGCAGGACGAACGCCCACGCCAGCCGCGCCTCGCGCCTCTCGGCGCCGGACCGCCGCTCACGCCGCCGCATGCCGCTCACCTTGCCGCACGCCGCGCTCCCGGGGCGAGGCCGGTGCGCTCCAGGAGGCGACGCATCCGCCGCGCCGCCTCGTGCAGCGCGGCCGCCGGCTCCGCCTGCCGCGTCAGCGCCCGATGCAACTCGATCTGGAGGATCTCGGAGAGCTGCGTGTAGACGGGCGTGACGGGGCGCGGTACGGCGCGCTCGATGACGCGCCGCGCCTCGGCCGGCGGGACCGCGAGCGCGGCCGCCAGCTCGGGAGTGTCGTAGAGCGCGGGCCGCGTCGGGAACTGCCCGACGGCGCGAGCCCGCTCCAGCATCTGCGCCGGCGCGAGCAGGAAGCGGATCAGCGCGTACGCGTCCTCGGGCTGGTCGGAGTAGGCGTTCACCGCGAGCTGCGAGCCGCCGAGCGCCGCCGTCGGCGCGCCGCCGGGCGCGGCCGGCATCGGCGCCACGGCGAAGCGCCCCGCGACGCGCGACTCCGCCGGGTCGCTCATCGCGGCATAAGCGTACGGCCAGTTGCGCAGCAGCACCGCCTGGCCGTTCTGGAACGCGAAGCGCGACTGCTCTTCCTGCCAGGTCAGCACGGCGGCCGGCGAGACGCCGTCGCGGAGGATCAGGTCGCGCAGGTAGGTCAGCGCGCGCACCGCCGCGGGCGCGTCGACGACGACGTCGCCGCTGTCGTCCAGGATCCGGCCGCCGAAGCCGCCGAGCACCTCCGAGAACACCGTGACCAGCCCCTCGTAGCGGGCGCCCTGCCAGACGAAGCCGTAGGGCAGCCCCGCCCGGCGTTGCGCCGCGCCGACGTCGGCCGGGAGCGTCTCGAGGCTCGATGGCGGGCCGGGGAGTAGATCCCGCCGCCAATAGAGCATCCCGACGTCGACGAACCAGGGGAGCGCGTAGAGCCGCCCACCCCACCGGTTCGCGGCGATCGTCGCGGGGAAGAAGCTGTCGACGGGCGGCCGGAAGCGGTCGAGCGGCAGGATCCACCCGGCGGCCGCGAACTCGGGCGTCCAGATCACGTCGAGCTGGAGCACGTCGGGCTCGCTGACGTGCGCGTTCAGCCACTGCACGTAGAGCTGGTGGCGCTGGTCGGCGGCGTCGGGCGTGGGGCGCAGCTCCACGCGCACCCCGGGGTGCAGCGCCGCGAAGCGCGCGAGCTGCCGGCGGACGACGGCGCCCTCCTGGCCGAGCGCGCTCCCCGAGAACGTGAGCACGCGCTCGCGCGGCCCCGCGCCGCACGCCGTGAGCGCGGCGCCGAGGAGCGCGGCGACGGCCAACCCGGTCGCGGCGCGCCCGGCCAAACGCGCGCGCCCTCGCCTCATCCGGCCTCCACCGCGTGGACCTCCCGCGGACCAGCCGGACGCCCCCCGCAGGTCTGGGCCCGCCAGCCTCCGCCGCTGGAAGTCGGGAAGCCGCTGTCGGCGCTACACTTGCACCGGCTCCGCCGGGGCGCCGCCGGGAGCGGCGGCCGGGCGCGCGCCGCCCGGCGCTCCATGGGGACGGCCGGGGCGCGCGCGGCGCGCACGGGGATGGGGCGAGTCGGAGCCGAGGAGTGGAGGATGAGGAGCAGTCGGGCCATGGCCGCCCTGCTTTGCCTGGGTTGCGCGGCCACCACGCGGGCCGCGGATTCCGCCGGACCGCTCGAGACGACGGTTTCGGTGCGCAGCCTCCACGCGGAGGCCATGGAGCTGTACACGCTCTGCGGCGAGCACGACGCCCTGCGTCTCGGCAGCGTGCCGGCGTTGGGCGAAGTCGAGTTTTCGGTTCCCGCGGCCGCGCTGTCGTGCGCGCCCGGGCTGCGCTTCGCGATGGTGCCGGTGGGGCGGACGGGCGGATACGTGACCGCCCCCGTCTCGACCACGCCGCCGCGCCACATCGACCTGCGCATCGAGAAGTATCCGGGGCTCTCGGCCTGGCAGGCGCGCTAGGCGCCGCTCACGTCCCGAGCGCGCAACGCGGGACGCGGGCGAGCACGAACTGCACCGCCAGGTCGGTCAGGTTCCAGAGTTGGACGTCCGAGCTGGCCCCGTAGCGGATCGGCCGGACGCGCCCACCCTCGACGCGGTAGCTCCACAGCTCGTGGTGCTGGAGGCCGGAGGCGTCGACCGCTGCGGCGACGCGGTCGAGCGCGGCCTGGAGCTGCCGGACGTAGGGTCCGCTCCGCGGGTCCCGCAAGCGGCACGCTTCCGTGTACGCGGCGCGGATCCGGCCGGCCAGCGCCGAGACGAGCACGTTGACCTCACGTCCCCAGACGACCCGTGGCGAATGGTATGGGTCGCTCCGGAACGCGTCCCACACGGCGGGCGGCGCGTACGCGTCGTTTGCGACGACGGGCCCGACGCTGTCGATGAAGAGCCCGACCGGGTAGTCTCGCAGGAGGGCGCGCACGTCCCGCAGGTCGGCCTCCCGCCCCGCAGCGTCGGACGGCGGCGCAGAGAGCAGCAGGCGCATCCCCGGATCGGTGTTGACGATGGCGATCGGCGCGCCGGCCGAGTCGAGCGCGAGCGCGAGGAACTCGAGCGGGCCGGGCCCCGGCGGGTGCGCTGCGGCGCGCGCCGTCCAGAATGCGCGCTCCTCCTCCGGCAGCCACGCCAGCTTCGCCGCGACGCGCCGCCTCGCCTCCTCCGGCGCGAGCGCGACCTGGAAATGGCGAGCGGTGCCGCTCCAGGCCGCGACCGCGGAGGCGAGCGTCTCCGGCCGGCGGAGGTAGCGCTCGAGCACCGAGCCGCGCAGCTCCGGCGCCTGGCGCAGGAGCGCGTCCGCGTCGTAGCCGAGCGCCCGCAGCCGCGCAACGATCGTCTGTAGCGACCTTAGCGCCGCCGGCGCCCAGACCACGTTGACGTCCATGGCGAAGCGGCCGTTGCCGTACCCGGCGCGGCTGTCGCGCCAGCTCCCGGACATCCAGCGCCCTTGGCCGGCCGCGGGGAAGCCGACGAGGTTCGATGCGAGCTGCGCGCGGGCGTACGGCGCGGTGCGCGCCGCGACGAACGCGAGCTCGCGCAGCAGCCGGACGAGCCGGCTCTCGCCGGAGGCGCCGCTCGCGGCGCCGAGGAGGAACGCCCGCTGGCGTGCCGCCGGCACCGCGGCGCTGCTGAGGTAGCGCGCCACGACGACCGGGAGCTGGAACTCGTCGTCGACCATCCGATAGTTCTCGCGCACCGCCTGGAGGTCGCGCAGAATGTCGCGCGCCCGGGCCAGCGCGTCCGCCGCGCGGGCGCGGGCGCCGGCGTCGCTTGCGGCGGCGTACACCGCGACGAGGGAGTCGTACGTCAGGGCGTTCTCGCGGATCGCCTGCCCGCCGACGCTCTCCTCGTGGCTGACCTCGCCGCTCGGCGCGAGCTTGCGCAGCACCGCGCCGATGACCGCCTCCGACATCGCCGGCGTCCACACCGGCTCCATCAGCAGCACGCTCAGCATGTCGTCGCGGCCGAAGTAGGTCGCGAAGTTCGGGAGGCCGGCCATCAGCTTCTCGCGGTAGCTGACCAGCTCGACGCCGCGGACCTGCCGCTCGAGCCAGCGGGAGCGGAGCACGCGGGGATCGTCGGGGCGGGCGCCGGCGTGGAGCGCGCTGTCGCCCGCGGCGCGGGCGCGCTCGTAGAACGCGAGGAACGCCGGATCGAAGATCTGCTCCCGGCCGAGCGGCGTGAGCGCCTTCGCGGTGGTCGTCGCGGTGACGGTGAGCGTCGCGGAGCGCCCGGGCGCCGGCAGCAGGCGGACCGTGCGGCGCGAGACGTCGAAGCGCGCATCGTCGGGATCCACGCGCAGCTCGAGGCGCAGCCGGTCGCGACCGTCGAGCGACGGCTGCTCGACGACGACCGTGGCCGGATCGGCGGCCGTTATCGTCGGCTCGAGACGGGCGCGCAGCTCGGCGGTCGTCGTCGCGCGCAGCAGCGCGAGGTGGCGAGTGCGCTCGACGGGCGGGAGCCGGTCGAGCGCGGCGATGAGCCGCACCAGCTCGTCCGGGATGAAGGCGGGCCCGCCGAACGGCCGCAGGTGTCCCTCGGCGTACTGGAAGTCCCGCTCGAAGCGCATCGAGCCGAGCATGAACAGGCCGAGATCGAGCGGTGCGGAGCCCGCGGCAAGCCGGTAGCTCACGCTCCGCGTCCCGGGCGCGGAGGAAACGACGGCGTCGCGCGCGCCCCACGCCGGCGCGGCCGGCCGGCCGGCCGTGTCGCGGACGGTGAACGCGAGGCTCTCGTTCGCGGCGTCGGCCCAGAGGCTGACGATGCGGCCGCTCCGCCCGTCGACGTACACCTGGAAGGCGTTGCCCGCCGCATCGCGGTAGAAGCGCGTGCGGTACCCCTGGTAGGCGACGGTGTCGTCGAGCCCGGGCTCGGGGAACTCGAGCGCCGGCGGGGCGGACGGCCCGCCGCCGGTCTGGAGGAGGAGGACGAGCGCGAGCAGCTTCATGGCAGGATCCGGAGGCGGCCGCCCTCGACGACGATGTCGCGCATCTCGCCGCGGATGTAGATCCCGCGGAGCTCGAGGCGGCGCACGGACGACGGGAGCACCGGGCGGAAGCGCGGCTCGAGCCCCGCCGAGCCGAGGCGCAGGCCGGTCCAGCCGAAGACGACCTGCTGGAGGAACCCGCCTGCGCCGGTGAGGAAGTCCGTGGCGTCCACGCTCCTCGGCGTCTCCGCGAGCATGTCGAACGGCCCGCGCAGCCAGGGCCGGTAGGTGTCGCGCAGGAGCGCGTCGAGGAGCGCGCGGTCGCCCAGCTCGGCCGCCACGACGGGGTAGAGCGTCACCGTCATCATCGAGCCGGCGCCTTCGGTCGCCATCCGCATCACCGCGTTCGCGAGGTCGGTGCGCCGCGCCCGGACCGGCATGTCGAGGCCGAGCGGGTAGGCCAGGAGCGGGACGACGGAGCCGAGCGTCGCGGGCGCGGCCTTGTGGTACGTCGGGTGGTAGCCGCCCGCGGAGTCGTACGGGATGTAGAGGCGCGAGGCGACGCGCGCCCAGCGCGGGTCGGGGCGCCGGCCGAGCCGCCGCGCCGCCGAGTCGACGGCCTGGAGCGCGCGCAGCGCGACGGCGTTCGTGTACGCGTCGTCGTCGACGCCGACGAGCCCCTCGTCGACCGAGACGACGTCGCGCACGTGGTAGCGCCCGTCGGCGCTGTCGGCGCTCACGCGGCTGACCCAGAAGTCGGCGATCGCGGCGAGCACGGGGTAGCCGCAGCGCGCGAGCCAGGCGTCGTCGCCCGTGGCCAGGTAGTAGAGCCACTGGCCGACGGCGACGTCGCCCGTGACGTGGATCTCGGAGCTGGCGTTCTGGCTGGCGAAGCGCGGTGTCGTCTCGGCGCCGAGGTCGTCGGCCTCCCACGGGTACATCGCGCCGGCGAAGCCGTTCGCCCGGGCATTGCGCCGCGCCGCGTCCAGCGTGCGGCAGCGGAAGTCGACGATCGCGCGCGCCGCCGCCGGGTCGAGCAAGAGCAGCGGCGGCAGCATCCAGGTGTCGGCGTCCCAGAACACGTGGCCGTAGTAGCCGGCGCTCGAGAGTCCCATCGGGGGGATGCTCCAGCCGCCGGCGCCGGCCACGGCGCGGAGGCGGAACAGCATGCCGCGCACGACGCGCTGGAGCTCCGGGTCGCCTTCGACGACGATGTCGGTGCGCCAGAGCCGGCGAGCGGCGGCCGCGTGCGCCTCGCGGACGGGAGCGTACCCGGCGGCGCGCGCGGCGTCGGCCGAGCGGCGCGCCAGCGCCAGCGGGTCGGGCCCGTCGAGCGTGGAGGCGATGCCGACGTACTTCTCGCAGGCGTACGTCCGCCCGGCCGTGGCGACGAACGAGACCTCGAGTGCGGCGCCGGCGACGAGGCGCACCGCCCGCGAGCGCAGCCCGGGGACCCCGCGACACGTCACGACCGCCGCCTCCGCCACCGTCGCGCCGCCGACGGGCCGGGCGCGCAGCCGCACGCTCCCGCCGTCGGCGCCCGGCGCCGCGGCCGCGTCCAGCACGACGGCGCGCCCCGGGTACCAGAGCCGAGCCGGGCCCCAGTCGGGCTGGATCCGCTGGAGCTCGGCGAGCCGCAGCCGCTGCGGCGCGGGCCAGCCGACGAGCGGGAAGGACAGGCGGACCGGCCCGCTCGCCGACGGCGTGAGCGCGATCCGTACGACGCCGAGCCGCGGATCGGCGCGCGAGACGAACGCCTCCACATCGATCGCCGTCCGCCGCGCGCCGTGCACCCATGAGTACGAGGTACGGAGCACGCCGTCGCCCATGTCGAGGAGCTGCCGGTAGCCGGCGAGCGAGCCCGGTGCGAGCGCCGTCGAGTCGAGCCAACCGGCGCCGTCGTGCACGTCGACGGCGTTCCACGCGGGGAGCGCGGCGATGCGCGGGACGTCGCCCGGAAAGTGCTCGTACAGGCCGGCGAGGAAGGAGAGCGCGCCCTCGGTGCCGCGGGGCGAGCCGAGGAGCGTGAACCGACCGTTGCCGACGTACGCCCGGGCGCTCGCGACCGGCGTGTCCGCGCGGAGCAGGAGCGAGTCGGCGCGCTGCGCCCGCAGCGGCCCGGCGGCGCCGGCGAGCAGCGCCAGCGCCGGCGACAGGGCGGCGGCGCGCCGGCCCGCGCGACGGATCGCGGGGCCGGCGCGTCCCGGCCGGCGGTCGACGGACACGGGGAGGCGCACCGTCGGACCGGCTCAGCGGGTGGACTCAGAAGTCATACTGCATCGACAGAAGGACACGGCGCGGCAGGATCGGCCGCGCGAGGAACAGGTCGCTCGTGCGGCCGCCGACGAGCGTCAGGCGCGGGTTGCCCTCCTCGAGCCCCTTCGACTGGAACGCATTCGCGAGGTCGAGCGAGAACGTCAGGCCGTGCCCCGGCAGGCGGTACATCACGCCGAAGTTCTCGTAGTTGTACGCCGGGAGCTTGTTCCCCGCCTTGATGTCCGACCAGCGCCGGCCGACGTAGTGCACGTCGGCCTTGAGCGTCACGTCGGCGATGTCGTACGTGGCGGAGAGGTTGCCGATCACCGGCGGCACGCCGTTGAGCCAACTGCCGATGTCGGCGCCCGCGCCCTTGCCCAGCTCGGCCTTGAGCACCGTGCCCGTGGCGATCAGGTGCAGCCCGTCCGTCGGGATCGCCGAGACCTCGACCTCCGCGCCGTACGCCCGATTCTGCGGGCTCGTCGTCGTGATCCAGGTGGTGGCGTTCGTCTGTGGATCGACGACCGCGCCCTGCCCGACGATGTTCTTCAGCAGCGTGTAGAAGCCGTTGACGGTGAAGCCGAGCGCGCGCGCCGCGTACTTCACGCCGCCCTCGGCCGTCACCGTCCGCCGCGGCTGGAACAAGTCGACCTGCGGGTCCTGCGCGGACAGGAACTCGTCCAGCGCCGGCATCTTGTACGCCCGCGAGCCGCTCGCGTACAGCGACAGGGTCGGCGTGAGCGCGTAGTTCAGGCCGAGCGAGCCGGCCCAGTCGTGCATCCCCCGCCCGAGGTGGCGGAACGTGCCGTTCCCCCACGTCTCGATGTCGTACGTCGTGGACGGATCGCCGTCCAGGTCGACGCTCGACGTATTCTCCGAGCTCTGCACGAAGTTGTTGTACTCGTAGCGGGCGCCGATGTCGGCGCGGAGCTTCGGCGTGAGCTGGATCGACGCACCGATCGTCGGCGAGACGACCGTCGTCTGCCCGGAGCCGTTCACGTAGTTCGACAGGAAGTGGCGGAACCCGTTCTTCGTGACCGGCGTCGGCCGCCCCGCGGCGTCGAACGTGACGAGGTCGAGGAAGCGCGGATTGTCGCGGACGTCCATGAGGATGTCCGTGAAAAACCAGCGGTTGTCCTGCGAGTAGTTCGCGAAGTACAGCCCGGCGGTCAGGACGTGGGGACCGATGGCCCGGCGGATCTGGAGCTGGTCCTGGAACGCGGTGAGCGGCTTCTCGACGTGCCACTCGCCGCCCGGCGCCACGAGCCCGTTCGGCGTGTTGAACGGGAGCGGCTGGCCGCGCGCATCCAGGTGGTTCGTGTAGCGGTACTCGAAGCGGGTTCCGGCCGGCAGGCCGAGCCCGCCCGCATCCGGCGGCCGGGTCACGAAGTCGGCGGCCGGGAGCACGTCGAACGGCAGGATCGCGTTCCACGACTGGTCGTCGCTCATGACCTGCGCGGTGTTCTGCACGCGCCAGCCGTCGCCGAACTCGAACGCCGCGTCGCCGGTCAGCCAGGCCGCGCGCGTGCGGATCCCGTCATCGAGCGGGAGGCGCAGCTCGCCGTCCGGCGTCGGCACCCGGATGTCGAGCCCCTCGCGCGTGTTCATCGCGCCGTAGTCCGAGAAGCCCGGGACGTACTTCGGGTCCTTCGGGTTCGAGAACGGGAGCGGCAGGATGAACTGGTTGCGGTCGTCGATCGCCTTGACCGCCGCGCGGAAGTAGCCGTGCTCCAGCAGGCGCGTGACGTTGGCCTTGAGCTGTCCGCCACGGACCCCCGGGAAGCCCGGGTCCCGCACGCCGTGGTCGTAGCGGTAGAAGCCGCCGACGTTGAAGCGCCAGTCGTTGCCGAGCGGGCCACCCAGGTTGAAGTCGTAGCGCGCCAGCCCCTTCGTCGCCGCCGTCGCCTTCATCGTGCCGGCGAGCTCCGGGCCGCCCGTCCGGTTGATGAAGTTGACGATCGCGCCCGGCGTGTTCGAGCCGAACAGCGACGACGTGCCGCCGCGCACCACCTCGATCCGGTCGATGTTCTCATCGGGACGGAACAGGTTGTCCGCGTTCATGAAGAACGTGTGCATCGTCGGGAACACCGGCATCCCGTCCTCCATGAACATCACGTACTCGACGCCGAGGATCCCGCGCATCGAGATGTTCTGGTTCACCTCGCCGCCGGAGCTTTCGACGCGCGTGAAGCCCGGCACGTAGCGCAGCATCTCCGTCGTGCTGCGCGGCACCGACTGGACGACTTCGTTCTTCGAGAGCGTCGTGATGGCCACGCTGGCGTCGAGCTGCACGCGCGGCGCCTGGGTGCCGGTGACGACGACGGCCGCGAGGTTGAGCGGATCGGGCGCCAACGTGAAGTCCTGCGTCGCCCGCTGGCCGGCGACGACAGTCACGGTCGCGGTGACCGGGCGGTAGCTGACCGTGCTCGCCTCCAGCGTCGCCGGCCCGGCCGGGACGCCCAGTAGCACGAACTCGCCGTTCGCGCGCGTCTGGGTGGCGCGGCCCGAGCCCCGGACCGTGACCTGGACGCCCGGGATCGGGACGCCGCGCTCGTCGGTCACCCGCCCGACGATCGTGCCGGTCGGCGTCGGCTCCTGTGCCCGCGCCACACCGGCGGGAGCGACGAGCGCGAGCCCGGCGGCAATGCTCGCGATTACGACTCGGTTGAAGCGATACCTGCCAGGAAACGATGCGAGATGGCGGGACATGGCACCTCCTTCAGGAAAGGGGAGGCGGAAAGCGCGCGGCACGCGGTGGGGCCGGAAACAAAACACGCCCGGACATCGCGGGACGCGACATCACGGGCGAGTGCATCCAAATCCACCGCGTGGCGGGAGCTTATCTGTGGCTTCGGCGCGCCGGAGTCAAGATCGTCGTGGCCGGCGCGGGGGAGCGGCGGGGCCGACGGA
>JADGGV010000267.1 GCA_019689775.1 Gemmatimonadota bacterium | reverse complement strand
AGTTGTGAAAAAGACACAGCCGCGATGGCGCGGGTGTGGTGGCCACGGGACGCCGCCGGCTGGATGCTCGACGGACCCGCCGAGCACGCCGCGAGGGCGCTGCTCGAGCGGGTCCGTGGCGCGATCGAGACGCTGCGGGCGGCCTAGGCGTCGTCGTCGTAGACGGGAACGCCGAGCTCCGCCGGCGTCTGGCCCTGGAGGATCGCGGTGATGACGTCGCGAGCGTACGCCTCCGGCTGCTGGCCGGGGTTGTCGCCGCGGATGTGGGCCAGCACGAGGCGCTCGCCGTTCGCGCACTCCAGCCCGACGTACGCGGACGGGAAAACCTCCTTCGTGCCCACGACCGATTCCTCCTCGTACGGCATCCCGGCCACGCCGAGGCGGGCATCGCCGCTCTTCAGGGCGACCTCCACCCGCTCCCACGTTTCGTCCAACGGGAACGCCGTCGCGGCGAGCATGGTCGGCAGCCCACCGATGATGAGGGCCACGTCCAGCTCGACCTCACCCTCCGCGCGGTCGACGCGGGCCGCGTGAAGAACCGGGAAGGGTCCGGCCAGGAAGACCGGGATCGCCGAGGAATCCATTCACAGCTCCAGCGTGAGACGGCGCGAGCACGTCCGGCGCGGCCGGCGTCGGAGGCCTCGACCTCAGATACACGCCAGCAAGGGAGAGGGTTTCCTAGGGAATTGTCGGCCAAGATACGCCGCGCCTTAAACGAGGTCGAGGATCCCGCGCAGCAGCGCGACGAAGCGCGCCCCCTCCCGCACGACGCCGAGCCGGCTCAGCTCCCGGCGCGTGCCGCCGGAGTGCGCGAACAGGGACGTGACGACGACCTTCCGCAGCAGGCGGGGCGGGAGGGCGGCGCTCACGCGGAACGCCTCGGTGAACGGCACCAGGCGATCGTCGCGGCCGTGCGCGATGAACGCGCGCGCCGCCACCCGCGGCAGGTACGGCGACGGGTCGAGCATCGGGTCGGTGCGCACGGCGGCCGCGGCGAGGTCCTGCGCCAGGCGGGTGGCGCGCTCCATGTCCTTGTGCCGCTCGGTGGTCAGCGGCGCGAACAGGTCGTAGACGTCCTGCTCCTCGGCGGAGAGCGTCGCGCGCAGCTCCCGCTTGAGCGGGTCGAAGTGCGCGTCCGCCGCGTAGATCCCCGCCTCGCCCGCCGCCATCGCGAGCCGGTGCAGCGCCCGGGCGGTCGCGCCGAAGCCCTCGTACCCGGGGATCGCCGTCAGGTAGTTCCCCCCCATGATCCAGCGCCCGTAGGGGTCGGGATCCTCGCGGTACGTCGAGCCCTGCCAGTCGTACTCGCCCGTGATGCCGAAGTGGAACAGGCGGCCGACGTCGGCGTACCCGCCCCACGCGGCGATGCCGCGCAGCTCCGCCGCGAGCGCCGGGTCCGCCGCGGCGACCAACGCCTGCGTGGCGCCAAACGAGAAGCCGATGACGCCGATCCGGTCGGCGGCCACGTCGTGCCGCTCGCGCAGCGTCGCGACGGCGGCGCGGATGCTCGGCCCCGTCACGTGCGGCGCGACGCGGAGCCGCGTCCACTCCGGGATGTCCGGGACGATCACGACGGCGCCGCTCGCCGCGACGGCGGTGGCGAACCGCACCAGCGACGGGTGCGCGCGCCCGTGGTACGTCAGCCCGTGCAGCACGACCCAGGCGGGGCGTCGGCCGCGCGCGCCGGCGGGGCGGTAGACGGTGGCCGGGAGCGTTTCCTCGCCGCGGCGGCACACGACCGCCTCGGTGAGGACGGCGCCGCTCCGCGGCCGCAGGTACTGGCGCAGGAATGCGAGGGTCGAAGCCATCGGCGTGTCAGCGCCCCGGCGTCCGGGGCGGCGTCAGTGTGAATGTCGAGCCGGCTCGCTTGCCCGGGCCGCCGCGGGCGGGACATCTTCCGGCCATGCGGCCTTCGTCCCCCGAATCCGATCCCCCCGACGCCGCGCCATCCGGCGCGGAGCGGGAGGCGTCGCGCCGCGCGTTCCTGCGCCGGCTCGGCCTGGCCGCCGGCGTCGGCGCGGCGCTGGCGTGGCCCGAGCGCATCCGCGCGCTCGAGTGGGCATGCTCGGTCGGCCCGTCGGCGCCGCGCGGCCCGGCCGGCGACGCCCAGGACCCGTGGCGCCCGGTGCGCGCCGAGTTCCTGATCCCCGAGGACCGGCTCTACTTCAACGTCGGCACGCTCGGCCCGCAGCCGCGCGTCGTGCTCGACGCCGTGTGCGAGCACATGCGGCGCGTCGCCATGACGTTCCCGCCGGCCGTCGACTGGGACGCGCTCAAGGCGCGGCTCGCGGCCGTCGTCCACTGCGACCCCGCCGGGCTGGTCTTTCCGCGGAACACGACGGAGGGGATGAACTTCGTCGCCGCCGGCCTCGATCTCCGCCCCGGCGACGAGGTGCTGACCACCGATCACGAGCACATCGGCGGCCTGTGCTGCTGGCAGCTCCAGGCCCGGCGCCGCGGCGTCGTGCTGCGGCAGCTCCGGCTCCCGGTGCCGCCGTCCGACGCCGGCGAGGTCGTCGACATCTTCCGCAAGGCGATGACGCGCAGGACCCGCGTCGTCTCGATCTCCCACGTCAACTTCACGAACGGGCTGCTCATGCCCGTCGCGGAGATCGTCGCGCTCTGCCGCCGGCGCGGCGTGATCGTCGTCGTCGACGGCGCGCATCCGCCGGGCCTCATCCCGGTCGACATCGCCGCGCTCGACCCCGACTTCTACGCCTCGTCGCCGCACAAGTGGCTGCTCGCCGCGCAGGGCACCGGCTTCCTCTACATGCGCGAGGAGTGGCGCACGCGCCTCTGGCCCACGCTCGCCTCCGGCGACTGGGACGACACGAGCCTCGGCGCCCAGCGCTTCAACCACCTCGGCACGTTCGACGAGTCGCGGCTCGCCGGGCTCCTCGCCGCGATCGCGTTCCACGAGGCCGTCGGCGCCGAGCGCGTCTACGCGCGCATCCGCGAGCTGCGCCGCCGGCTGGCCGACGGCCTGGCCGATCTGCGCGGCGTGCGCGTCATCTCGCCGGCCGACGAGCGGATGGTTGCCGGGATGGTCAGCTTCGCGCTCGAGCGGATCCCCGCGCTCGAGCTCCAGAAGCGGCTCGCGGAACGCGCCAACGCGCGGACGCGCGTCATCGGCGAGTACGGCTACGGCTGGATGCGCCTCTCGCCGCACATCTATAACTCGCCGGCGGAGATCGACCGGCTGCTCGCGCTCATCGGCGAGGCGGCGGCGTGAGCGGGGCAGGGCGGGGGCGTCCGCCCGGTCCGGAGCCTCCCGCCGGACGCCACGTCCCCGCCGCGCGGCGGCTCAGTACGCCGCCAGCGCCTCCACGGCCTGGAGCACGTCCTCCATGTTCGGCAGGATCACTTCCTCGAGCTGCGGCGAGTACGCCACCCACGTGTCGAGCGAGGCGACGCGCCGGACGGGGGCGTCGAGCCACTCGAACAGCTCCTCGGCGACGCGTGCGGCGATCTCGGCGCCGATCCCCCACGAGCGCGCATCCTCGTAGGCGATCAGGACCTTGTTCGTCTTCTTCACCGACGCGTGGATCGTCTCCATGTCGAGCGGCGAGAGCGAGCGCAGGTCGATCACCTCGCAGGAGATCCCCTTCGCCTCCGCGGCCGCTGCCGCGTCGAGCGACCGCTTCACGAGCGCGCCGCACGCCAGCACGGTGACGTCCGTCCCCTCGCGCAGCACCTTCGCCTTGCCGAACGGGATCATGAAGTTCGGCCCGGGATCGCGCCCCTTGTTGTAGACCTGGCGGTAGAGGTGCTTGTGCTCCAGGAACAGCACGGGGTCGTCGCAGCGGATCGCCGTGCGCAGCAGGCCGTTCGCGTCCACCGCGTTCGACGGCATGACCACGCGCAGCCCCGGCGTGTGCGCGAAGATCGACTCGCCCGTCTGCGAGTGGTAGACGGCGCCGCCCTTCAGGTAGCCGCCGTACGTCACGCGGATCACGACCGGCGCCGACCAATGGCCGCCCGAGCGGTAGCGCATCGTGGCCAGCTCGTTGCGGATCTGCATCATCGCCGGCCAGATGTAGTCGAAGAACTGGATCTCGACGACCGGCTTGAGGCCGCGCACCGCCATGCCGATCGCGCGGCCGATGATGTTCGCCTCCGCGAGCGGCGAGTTGAAGACGCGCGTTGAGCCGTAGCGGCGCTGGAGCCCGAACGTCACGCCGAACACGCCGCCCTTCCCCTTGACCTCGCCCCGCTCGAGGTACGCCTCACGCGAGCAGTCCGCCACGTCCTCGCCGAAGACGACGACGCGCGGGTCGCGCGCCATCTCGTCGCGCAGGCAGGCGTTGAGCAGGTCGACCATCGTCGTCGGATCGCCGCGGAACTGCGGGTCGTCCTCCGTGTCGAACGCCTCGGAGCAGGGATCGACCTCCTCGGAGTAGAGGAACCGCGTCGCCGTGTGCTTCGGCGGCTGCGGCTGCTGGAGCGCGCGGTCCGACGCCGCACGCACCTGCTCGAGCACCTCCTGCTCGAGCGCCGTGAGCTCGGCCTCCGTCGCCAGCCCCTCCGCCAGCAGCAACTGCCGCAGCCGCGTGATCGGGTCGCGCCGCGCCTCCTCCTCCCGCTCCGCCGGCGGCTTGTAGCGCGTCTCCTCGTCGGACATCGAGTGCGAGTACGGCCGCGTCACGTGGGCGTGCAGCAGCGCCGGGCCCTTCCGCTCCCGCGCGTAGCGCACGGCCCGCCCCGCCGCCTCGTAGCTGGCGACGACGTCGGTTCCGTCCACCTCCTCGATGTAGAGCCCCGGGAAGCCGCTTACGACCTTGCTGATGCTGCCGCCGGCCGTGTTCACCTCGACCGGCACCGAGATCGCGTAGCCGTTGTCCTCGACCAGGAAGACGACCGGGAGCTTCAGGTTGCACGCCGTGTTCAGCGCCTCGAAGAACTCGCCCTCGGACGTCTGCCCCTCGCCCGTCGTGCACAGCACGATCTCGTCGTCCTCAAAGCGCTCGATCCGCTCCCGGATCTCCGCGACCCGCGTGGCCCGCCACGCCGCTTCCGCCGCGCCCACCGACTGGAGGAACTGCGTGCCCGTGGGCGAGGACGTGCTCACGATGTGCAGCTCGCGCTTCCCCCAGTGCGCCGGCATTTGGCGGCCGCCGCTCGCCGGGTCGCTCTCCGCCGCGACCGCCTGGAGCAACTGCTCGTACGACGTCAGCCCCAGCGCGAGCGCCAGCGCCCGGTCGCGGTAGTACAGGTAGAACCAGTCCGAGCCGGGGCGGAGGTGCTCCGCGATCGCCACCTGGATGCCCTCGTGACCCGCGCCCGAGATCTGGAAGAAGATCTTGTTCTGCCGCTTCAGCAGCATCTCCTGATCGTCGGTGCGACGCGCCTCGAACATGGTCCGGTACATCCGGAGGAGGCTGTCGCGGTCGAGGCCGCCGAACCGCTGCCGGCCGCGTACCGCCTTCGCTTTCGTTGCCATGGTCACCGTGGTTCGAGGGACCGCCCGGCGCCCGGAGCGAGGCCTCCGGCGCCCGTCTCGCAGGCCCTATTATACCCGCCGCGTCCCCGACCGGCCACCACCGGGGAGCCGGCGTCGACGGGTTCGGGCGCCGCGCCACGGCGCCTCGGGTTTACACCCCCGCCGGGCGCGGCTAACTTCCGCCGCCGTATCGTTCGTCCGAGCTTCCGCTACTACCCCGGAGCAGCCGCCGGTTGCCCAGCCTCCCTCCATTCGTCGCCCTCGCGGCGCGCCTGGCGCTCCACCCGGTCCGCCTCGCGCGCATCCTCCGCGCCGGCTGGACGTTCCGCGCGCGCGACTGGTACCGCCGGCCGCCGTTCCTGCCGCTCCCGCCCGCCGAGTACCTCGAGTGGCGGCTCCACACCGCGTACCGGGAGGGCCGCGAGCCGAGCCCCGAGGAGGCGGAGCGCTACCTCGACTGGGTGGTCCGCATGCGGCCGCGCGCCGGCGCGCGCCGGGGCCGATGAGCGGCGTCGCCCGCCCACGGGCGCCCGGCGGCGGCGCCCCGCCGCGCCGCCCGGCCCGGCCCCCCCCCGCCCCGCCGGCGGGGCCCCGGTGGG
>JADGGV010000266.1 GCA_019689775.1 Gemmatimonadota bacterium | reverse complement strand
GTGCTGGAGCCCGGGCGCGTGCTGCGGCCGGCGGAGATCGGCGTGCTCGCGGCGGTGGGGCGGGCGGAGGTGGAGGTGTGGCGGCGCCCGCGCGTCGCGATCCTGTCGAACGGCGACGAGCTGGCGGACCTGGACGAGTTCGACGAGGTACTGGCCGGGCGCCGGATCGCGAACTCGAACGCCTACGCGCTCGCGGCGGCGGTCCGCTCCGCCGGCGGGGTGCCGGAGGTGCTGGGGATCGCGCGCGACGACCGCGCCAGCCTGCTGGAGCACCTGGCGCGGGCGCGCGGCGCGGACGCGCTGCTCACCACGGCGGGCGCGAGCGTCGGCGACCACGACCTGATGAAGGACGCGCTGGAGGAGCTGGGTCTGCGGCTGCACTTCTGGCGCGTGAAGGTGCGGCCGGGGAGCCCGTTCTCGTTCGGCACGCTGGGGGCCACGGCGGTGTTCGGCCTGCCGGGGAACCCCGTCTCGGCGCTGGTCACGTTCGAGGTGCTCGTGCGCCCGGCGCTGCGGCGCATGCAGGGGCGCACGCACGTGCATACGCCGACGATCCGGGTGCGGGCGGCGGAGCGGATCGTCTCGCCGCCGGGGCTGCTGCGCTTCCTGCGCGCGCGGCTGGAGCCGGACGGCGCCGGCGGCTGGCTGGCCCGGCTGACGGGACCGCAGGGCTCCGGCATCCTCACGTCGATGGCGGCCGCGGACGCGCTCGTGCTGATCCCGCTCGACGTCGAGGTCGTGGAGGCGGGCGAGCCCCTCGTCGCCATGCCGCTGCCGAGCCCGGACGCCGCCTGGGCGGGGGTAGGCTTTTGAGCCGGAGCGCGATACTTTCTCGCCCGCTCGACGACCCGAGGCGCCACGCCGGCGCCGATTCCCGACCAGGAGCCGCCGATGCCGGGTGAACGAGATCGCAGCCTGCCGGTGATTCCGGCGCAGTATCAGCCGAACCTTCCGTTGGACCACATCATCCAGACGGAGCCGCCGAGCGACGAGGCCGTCGAGATGGACGTGCTCTTCGTCGGCGGCGGGCCCGCCGGGCTGGCCGGCGCGATCGAGCTGGCCCGGCTGGTACGCGAGGACACCGAGCGCGGCGGCGGGCTCGGCGAGCTGAACATCGCCGTGCTCGAGAAGGCCGACGCGCTCGGCGAGCACTGCCTCTCCGGCGCCGTCGTCAACCCCGTCGCCTTCCGCGAGCTGTTCCCAGATCTGAAGATGGAGGATTTCCCGTTCCGCGGGCCGGTCACCGCGGAGCGGGTGTACGTGCTCACCGAGGGCGGGCAGATCCGCATCCCGACGCCGCCGACGATGCGGAACCACGGCAACCACATCGCGTCGATCTGCGAGATCGTGCGCTGGCTCGGGGAGAAGGCCGAAGCGGCGGGGGTGAACGTCTTCACGGGGTTCCCGGCGGGGCAGCTCCTGGTCGAGGGGAACCGGGTGCGCGGCGTGCGCACGGTGGCCACGGGGCTCGACCGCAACGGGCAGCCGGGCGCCGGCTACATGCCGCCGACGGACGTGACCGCGCGGGTTACGGTGCTCGCCGAGGGGACGCGCGGGATGCTCTCGCAGGCGTACTTCGCCTGGCAGCAGGTGCCGCGCGCGAACCCCGAGCTGTTCGCGCTCGGCGTCAAGGAGATCTGGGAGACGAAGCGCCCGCTCGACGCGGTCGTCCACACCCTGGGGTGGCCGCTGCCGCGGGACGCGTTCGGCGGGAGCTTCATGTACCCGCTCGAGCCGAACGTCGTCGCGCTGGGGCTCGTCGTCGGGCTCGACTACAAGCAGATCGACCTCGACGTGCACGGGCTGCTCCAGCGGATGAAGCTGCACCCGTTCTTCCGCCAGTACCTCGAGGGCGGCGAGATGGTGGAGTGGGGCGCCAAGACGATCCCGGAGGGCGGCTACTGGGCGCTGCCGCAACGTCGCTCCGGCGACGGCGTGCTCATCGTCGGCGACGCGGCGGGCTTCGTCGAGGTCGCCTCGCTCAAGGGGATCCACTACGCCATGAAGTCGGGGATCCTCGCGGCGCGCGCGATCTTCGACGCGCTCAAGGCGGACGATGTGTCCGCCACCCGCCTCGCCGCCTACGACCGCGCCGTCGACGACTCGTTCATCGTCAAGGACCTGCGCGCCCGCCGCAACCTGCGCCTCGTCTTCAAGGACGGCTTCTACCTCGGCGGCTTCAAGGCGACGCTGGCAACCCTGACCGGCGGCGCGATCCCCGGCGGGCGCGTCGAGGTCGAGGGGGACAACCGGGTGCCGAAGCGAGCCGAGCCCGTGCCGGGGTTCACGCCCGACGGGAAGCTGACCTTCGGCAAGGTGGACGCCGTCTTCAAGTCGGGGAACACGACGCGCGACGACATCCCGCCGCACCTGATCGTGGCGAAGGACGTCCCGCCGGCGGTGGCGGAGATGTACGAGCACCTCTGCCCCGCTGGCGTGTACGAGCGTACGGACGCCGGCCTCGTCATCAACGCTCCGAACTGCGTGGACTGCAAGGCGACGGACGTGCTCGGGCCGCGCTGGACGCCGCGGGAGGGCGGGAGCGGGCCGCGCTATCGTCGCATGTAGATTGTAGATCGGCGCTTGCCCGCGCGCGCTCCCGGGCGATCGTCCCGGGAGCCGTCGGGCGCCCCCGCGCCGGCGCGGGGGCTGCGACGCCGCCAGCCAGGGAGCTGCGCCGCCGACCGTCGTGACCGCATTCGAACGTCTCCGTCTGGACCCGACGGACGCGCCCCGGTCATCCCGCGCGCCGGTGTCGATCGGGATCGAGCCCGTGCGCGCGACGCTCGTGGAGAGCGTCGTCGCCGTCGTGCTCGTGCTCGGCGCGTTCACGACGGTGCTCGCGTGCACGCGCTCGGAGATCTTCGACCTCGATCGGTTCCTGGTGCCGAAGGCGCTCGCCGTGCATGCGGCGGCGCTGCTCTGCCTGGCGCTGCTGCTGCCGACATGGCGCCGCATCGAGCTGGGCGTGGTCGACCTGCTGCTCGCGCTCTTCCTCGGCTGGACGGCGCTCGCCGCGTTGTTCGCGGCCAACCACTGGCTGGCGCTGTACGGGCTCGGGCTGTCGTTCTCGAGCTTCGTGGTCTACCTGTCGGCGCGGCGCGTGGCCGCCACGCGCGGGCGCTGGGTGCTCGGCGGGCTCGCCGCCGCCGCGACGCTGGCGGCGGCGCTCGGCGCCGGCCAGGCGTACGGGCTCGACCTGGCGTGGTTCTCGCACACGCGGCCGCCGGGCGGCACGTTCGGGAACCGGAACTTCCTGGCCCACCTCATCGCCATCGCCACGCCGCTCCTGATCATGGCGCGACTGCGGGCGCGCGGGCGGCTCGGCGCGCGGCTCGCGCTCGCCGCGATCTTCGTGACCGCGGGCGCGATCGTGCTCACCCGCTCGCGCGCGGGCTGGCTCGGCATGGGCGCGGCGCTCGGCGCCATGGCGGTAGCCGCGATGGTCGGGCGGCGCGCGCTGCGCGCCGGCGTCGTGCCCGGCCGGCTGCGCGGCGCGCTCGTCGCGCTCGCGCTCGGCGCCGTCGTCGCCACGCTGGCGCCGAACCGCCTCGCCTGGCGCTCGGAGAACCCCTATGCCGAGACGCTGAGCCGCCTGACCGATTACCGCGGCGGGTCGGGCCGCGGCCGGCTGATCCAGTACGGGAACTCGCTCAAGATGCTGAAGCGGGACCCGCTGCTCGGCGCCGGCCCCGGCAACTGGTTCGTGCAGTACCCACGCGTGACGACGCCGCACGACCCGGCCTTCGACGCGGACGATCCGATCCCCACGAACCCCTGGCCGAGCAGCGACTGGGTGACGTTCCTGGTCGAGCGCGGCCCCGTCGCCGTGCTGCTCCTCCTCGGCGCCGGCGCGGCGGGCTGTCTCATCGCGCTGCGCAGGCTGCGCGGCCCCGACCCGGAAGCCGCCGTGGGCGCCACGATGCTCGTCGGCGTGCTCACGGCCGCGCTCGTGACCGGGATGTTCGACGCGGTGCTGCTGCTTGCGACGCCGGCGTTCTTCGTCGCCGCGGCGACGGGCGCGCTCCTCCCCGCCACCGGCCCGGTCGTCGCGCGCCGGCTCGCCGGACGCCAGCGCCTCGGCCTGGCCGCCGCCGCCGCGGGCTTCGCGCTGCTGGTCACGCTCGTGACCGCCGGACAGCTCGCCGCCATCGTGCTCACCCACGAGTCCGCCTCCCGCGCCAGCATCGAGCACGCGCTCCGCTACGACCCCGGCGACTACCGGCTCCACCTCATCCTGATGCGCCGCGGAAGCTGCGCGCGCCGCATCCCGCACGCCCGCGCCGCCGTGAAGCTGATGCCGTACCACCCGGCGCCGCGGAAGGCGCTCGCCGAGTGCGGGGTGCGGGTGGGGCGCGGGTCGTGAACGGGGAAAGAATTTCACCACAGAGAGCACAGAGACCACGGAGACGAGGACGGGGAGGAATTCCGGGCGACCTCGAGCGCGCCGGGGATGGGGAGCGTTCCCGGGCGGCTTCGGGCGCTGCGGGGGCTGCGGAGTGTTTCCGGGCGGCTTCCGGCGTACCGGGGGCTGCGGAGCGTTTCCGGGCGGCTTCGAGCGCACCGCCGGATGCGGAGCCTGCCCGGGCGGCCTAAGGCACACCGGGGAATGCGGGGCATCTCCGGGCAGCTCCAACCGCACCGGCGGAACGCAATGATCCCGATGCCCGCGCGCTCCCCGGTCTCATGGACCGCTCTATCCCTCCTCCCCGATCTCCCTCCGTGATCTCTGGGCCCTCTGTGGTGAAATTTCCGTTCCCGTCACCCGCCCGCGAGTCGGGCTCGCCACAGAACCGCCCCCGGCTCAGAACAGCTTCACCCGCAGCCCCACCAGCCCGAACCCGTCGTGCTGCGTCGAGGCGTCGCCGTCGCCGCCGCTGATGAAGTCGCTGATCTCCGCCATCACGCCGACCGGGCCGAACATCCAGTCGGCGCCGACGCCGATGTGGAACGCCGCGTCCGATTGCGACGTGTCGATGCCGCTGAAGCGCGCATCCTCGAAGTTGTAGTCCGCCTGCTTCAGGCCAATCCCACCCAGCAGGTACGGCTGGAGCCCCGCGATCCGAGGGATCGGCCGAACGACGGCGTCCAGCGCGGCGGTCAGCATCTTCCCTTTTCCGATGTCGCCGCCGCCGGTGACCCCCTTCTGGCTCAGCGTGGCGCCCGTGACGTACGCAACACTCCCGCGCAGCGGCCCCAGGCCGACCGCGGCGCCGAGCGCCAGATCCGATTCCCGCTTCACGCGGATCGACTCCGCGTTGCCCCGCAGCTCCTGGAAGCTGCTCGCCTGCGTGTACGCCCCGAACATCGGCGTCACGGTGAGCCCCTGCGCCGACGCACCGCCGGCGCCCAACGCCAGCATCGCCGCTGCACCCGCCAGAATCCGCGTGCATGAACCCTTCATCCGGACCTCCCGATACGAGTTGAGCCGGCCGCGGCAGCACCGCCCGCCGCATCCCCGGTTGGGAGCGTACTGGGCCCGACCCCGGCATGTTCCCCTGCGCCGGTTCCGGGCCGCGCCGGCCAGGAGCGCCTTCAACAGACGCGCTCGCCCCAGTTTCGTCACGCGAGGACGGCGGGTCAACGCGCAAGCAGAGGGGGCCGGGTGGCCGCCGCCGGCCCGGGAGCCACCGGGCGGGGCGTCCTCTCGGAGGACGCGCCGCCGGCGCGGCGTGGGGCGGGTGGCCGCACCGTCTCGCTCTTGACAGCGCGCGTCTGCCAATACGTATTAGCAGCGTGTCTCCACCGCCTCGTCGGGTCACCAGCCACGATGTCGCCGCGCGCGCGGGCGTCTCGCAACCGACCGTCTCGCTCGTGCTCGGCGGCAACCCGCACGCGCGGGTCGCGCCCGCGACGCGGGAGCGGGTGCTGCGCGCGGCGGAGGAGCTGGGGTACCGGCCGAATCTGGTGGCGCGGGGGCTGGTGCGGCGGCGGTCGTACTCGCTGGGCGTGGTGGTGCCGGACCTGTCGAACCCGTTCTACGCGGACGTGGTGAGCGGGGTGGAGCGGGTGGCGGTGCGGGCGGGGTACGCGACGCTGCTGTGCGACACGCGGGAGAC
>JADGGV010000265.1 GCA_019689775.1 Gemmatimonadota bacterium | reverse complement strand
GCGTTGATCGCGTCGAGCGGGAGGGCGACCTCGATGAGCTTCTTTGCGTTCTTCATGAGCCTGCTATGGTGCGGCCGCACAGAGCTGCGGTCCATGGAAATCGTTGTGGGACAAAACCTTCGTTCCGCTATGAGCGGAACCTTTGCGGCGTCGAGGTCTACGGCCCGCATAGCGCACCGGCAATCGTCGGAACCCGTTGGCGCAGGGCGCCCCGACGTCGCTACGGCTCGTCGACCGCGACATACCGCTGTCGGGGATGATTCGGCCGGGCGGCGTAGAGGAACCGCAGCCTCCCGGAGCCGATCAGGGCCTGGAGGACGCCCTGGAGGTAGCTCTCGTTCCGGTGCAGGAGGCCGGTAAGCTCCCGCAGCGACAGCGGCGCGCGGGCGCAGAGGCGCACGATCACCTCGTCGCGCAGAGCCGGGTCGGGGCGGCGCGTGCCGCGGACCGGCCGGGCGATCTCCTCGAGCTCCGGCCTGAGCTCGCGGATCCTCTCCGCGATGCGATGGGCGTCGACCTCGGTACCTGGGAAGCTCGGCTCCGTACCTGGGAAGCTCGGCTGGATACCCGGGGAGCTCGGCTCCATACCTGGGAAGCTCGGCTGGATACCTGGGATGCTCGGCTCCGCGCGCGCGGGCATGGCCGGCGTCCCCTGCGGTCGGGAGGCGGGCGCGAGCGCCGCGGGGTCCAGCTCGTAACGGGCGCCGCGCCCCGCGCGGGTCATCTGGAGGAGGCCGCGGTCCCGCAAGCCGACGAGCACCTTGGTGGTGTCGGCGGCGTGCTCGCCCGTCATGCGCCGGAGCTTGAGGTTGTCGACGAAGCCCTCATGGCGGGCGTGGACGAGGGCGAGCTGCTCCGCTTCCGTCCACTGGCCGCCGAGGGCGAGGAGCCAGGCCCGGTCCTCGTCCGACAGAAGATGCGTGTTGTGGAGCTCGAGGGCGAACTCGTACCGCTCGGTGCCGGCGTCGATACGTGGGAGCTGAAGGCCGAGGTCCCGCCAGGCCTCCGTGATCTTGGGGATGCCGGTCCCGGCCTCGTCCGCGAAGCCGATCACCCGGAACATGCGGAGGAGGATCGGATTGCGCGGGTCCGAGCGGTCCCCGGTGAGGAGGTCCGATTCCGGTACGCGGGAGCTGCCGGGGTTTCGGAAGAAGTAGCCGTTGGCCGAGCGCGTGACGAGGGAGGCCTGCGGTTCCGCGTAGTCGGCGTGGACCAGCAGGTTCGCGAGCGCCTCGCGGAGCGCGACGTGCGCGGGGGTCTCGTCCACCCGGGATGCCCCCTGGAGCCGGAAGGGAGTCGGCAGGTCCTTGATCAAGCGCGGATAGATCGCCTCGAACGCTCCAAGGATGTTGCCGTCCCAGGGGACGCGGTCGTCCCAGCGTTCCCCCGCCCCGGGCTCGTCCGGCAGCAGCCGGAAATCGATGAGATGCCGAGCCCGCCAGTCCCGTATGGCCTCCGGGCGCCCCAACAGCAACAGAGCCGCCACGGTGATGCCTTCCTCGCCGGTCTGCCGGTCGCGGGCGTAGCCGCCGATGGCGCGGAGGAAGCGGCGATCGTCATAGCCGTTCCATGGCGATGCCGGGTCGCGCGTCTGGAACCGCCGCCTGAAGCGCGCCAGGGAGTCCGGGTCGAGATCGTCCAGCCCGTACCGGTGGAGCACCGTCGAATCGGCCGTCACGTCGGAGGCGTCCCGCATCATGCGGTCGACTTCCGGCTTCGTGCACTGGTAGTCGCCCGCATGGCGCCGGACGTAGGTCCCACCGTACGGATTTCCGTTGATGTAGATCGGCCGCGCCTTGCGTGACGCGGCGGGAACACGGATCACGAGGAACTGGCGATCGCCGACGGATTCGATCGCGGCATCCCCCGCCCCGCAGACCGGGTGGCTGACCTTCTGCGGGTTGCGGACCATGTTGTAGAAGGTCTGTAGCGGCGCCGACGCGTCCTGCACGCCGTCGGCTTGCAGGACGCCGGACTCCTCGCGCACGCCGAGGACGATCCAGCCACCGTTCGTGTTGGCGAACGCGCTGACCGTCGGCCAGACGTCCCGGGGCAAGCCGCCGCGAGCGCTCTTGAACTCGAGCTCGAGGGTCTCACGTCCCTCGAGCCGCTCGAGGAGCGTCGCGACCAGGGATGGGATCGGTCCGCTGGTCATCGCGGCACCTCGCCCCGGCCCACCAGCTCCGCGAACGCGTAATCCACGCTCGTCACGCCGAAATCCGGCTCCCGCCCGAACGGCCGGCGCACGTAGTGCACGCGGTGTCCGTCGCCGTCGAGCCACTCGACGATGGCGAGGATGTAGTCGTCGGGCTTGTTCAGCGAGTACAGGATCTCGTTCTTCGTGACCGTGATGTCCGCGCCGCTGACGCGCCCCTTCACCTCGATGAAGCGGAGCCGCCCGGTGCGCGGGTCGCGGCTCTCGATGTCGTAGCCGAGCTTGTCGGCCTCGCGGTCAACGGGCTCGAAGCCAAGCGAGCGCTCGACGTCCATGACGATCGCCCGGGCCCGGGCGGCGGAGGCCTGAGTGTCCGCCACCTGCGCGGCCGCCGGCGGGAGCGGCCGTCCGGCGATGCGCGCGAGCAGGCCGGCCGGCACGACGACGAGCCCGCCGAGCGCCAGGGGCGGCAGCGCCGAGATCTGCGCCTCCAGGTCGAGCTGCGCCATGCGCTTCTCGAGCCGCCCCTGCAACTCGTCCGCGCGCCGCCGCGCCTCCTGCGAGTTGAGCCGCGCATTCGCCCGCCCGGCCTGCTCCTGGAGGCGCAGCTCCTCGGCGCGGTGGTCCCAGTACGTGATCTCCTTGGTCAGCCGGTCCTTGACCGCCGCGCGCGTCTTGTGGATCAGGTCGAGGCGACGGCCGCGCACCTCCTCGAGGTGCTCGGGCACGACGTGGGCGATGGCGTAGGCCTGCGCCTTCGCCTCGAGGTCGCGCGTGATCCACGCGCATTCCGGCCGGGCCAGGATCGCGGCCGGGTCCGGCTCGTCCGCGGCGAGCGGGCGGTAGTCGAGGTACGGCGCGTAGTGCAGGTGGCGCATCGCGCCGTCGGCCATCAGCTCGACGTAGAGCATGCGCTGCGAGATCACGCGCCGCTCACCGGTCCGCGTCAGGCTCGCGTCCTGGATGGCGTGCTGGAGGTAGAAGAGGATGCGCGGCATGTCGCCGGGGTCGCGCTCGTCCACGAGCACGGTGCCCCGGCGGAGCAGGTCGCGGTGCCGCTCCAGCGTGAGGTCGAGCGTGGCATCGAGCAGCGGGTGGCCCGGGCAGACGAAGGCCGCCGGCGCCTGCCCCTGCGGCGCGATCAGCTCCTTCTCGAAGGCGATGCGCTCGTACCGGGCCAGCACGGGCTCGCCGACGCCGATCAGCCGGTCCCGGTTGCGGATCGGCGCGGGCACGTGCGTCACCTCGTAGCGCCGCGGCTCGCGCTGCTTCACGCTGCCGCCGAGGCGCCGGAACGCTTCCAGGAAGAACGACTCGATGTAATGCGGCTGGAGGCGACGCGCCTCGGCCCGCTCCATCGCCTCCCGCACGCGCCGGACGCGGCTCCCGTCCATGACCTCGTGGACGAGCGCGCGCTCCTCGAGCAGGTCCTGGATCCGGCTCCGGTCGATGGCCGCCTCGACCGCGCGCGTCAGCCGCTCGCGGACCTCCGGCTGCTCGCCGTAGCGGATCGCCTCGATCAGCAGGTCGCGGAGCGGCTTCCCCTCGAACTGCACCTTGCCGAGCACGTCGAAGACCTGCCCGCCGAGCGCGGCGCGCGCCTCCTCCAGCTTCTCGAGCAGGCGGCGGTAGACGTCGCCCTCCCGCGTCTCGTCGGCGACGAGGTTCCAGAGGTGGCAGACCTCCGTCTGCCCGATGCGGTGGATGCGCCCGAAGCGCTGCTCCAGCCGGTTCGGGTTCCAGGGCAGGTCGTAGTTCACCATCAGGTGCGCGCGCTGGAGGTTGATCCCCTCGCCGGCCGCGTCGGTGGCGATCAGCACCTGCACCTCGGGGTCGTGGCGGAAGGCCTCCTGCGCCTTCATCCGCTCCTCGCGCCCCATCCCGCCGTGGATCGTGACGACCGCTTCCGGCCGGCCGAGGAGCGTCGTGATCCGCTGGAGGAGGTAGTTCAGCGTGTCGCGGTGCTCCGTGAAGATCACGAGCTTCTGGCGCGGCGAGGGGTTGGGGCCCGCGACGCCGGCGGTGCCGTACGCGGGCCGCGGCTCCGCGACCCGGTTCGCGATGGCGGCCGGTGTGAAGATCTCGCCGAGGAGCGCCGCGAGCTCGCGCCACTTGCGGTCCTCGCCGCTGCGACGAACGGCCTGCGCGAGCGTCTCGAGCCCCCTCAGGATCTCGATCTCCGCCTTCAGCTCGTCGATCGTCCGCGCCGCCGTCGCCTGGTCGAGGATCTCCTCCTCGGCGGCCTCCAGCTCCTGGTCGGGCGCGTCCTCGAGGTCCTCGACGTCCTCCGCCGTGAGCGCCGGGCCGCCCGTGCCGAGCGCGCGCTCGGCCGCGCCGCGCTGGAGCAGCTCCAGCTCGCGGAGCCGCGACTCCAGCCGCTCGCGCCGGCGGCGCAGCGACTGGTAGATCGCCTCGGGGGATGAGGCGAGCCGGCGCTGGAGGATCGTGAGCGCGAAGCCGACCGTGCCCGCCCTCTTGTCGTTCTGGAGCGCGTCCGCGCGGTTGAATTGCTCGCGTACGTAGGCCGTGACCTCGCGGTAGAGCCGGGCCTCGGGCTCCGACAGGCGGTACGGCACGGTGTAGGCGATGCGCTCCGGGAAGAGCGGCCGCCCGTCGAACTTGACCAGCTTCTCCTTCACCATGCGGCGCATGAGATCGGAGACGTCGGCCACGTGCACGCCGTCGCGGAACCTCCCCTCGAAGCGGTCGGCGTCGAGGAGCGCCATGAAGAGCTGGAAGTCCTCCTCCTTGCCGTTGTGCGGCGTCGCCGTCATCAGGAGGAGGTGGCGCGTGAGCGAGCCGAGGAGCTGGCCGAGGCGGTAGCGCTTCGTGTACTTGATCTCCCCGCCGAAGAACGTGGCGCTCATCTTGTGCGCCTCGTCGCAGACGACGAGGTCCCAGCGCGCATCCGGCGCCCTCAGCTTCTCCTGTAGGTCCTCGTTCCGGGAGAGCTTGTCCAGCCGGGCGATGACGAGGTTGTTCTCGAGGAACCAGTTGCCGGTCCTCGCGGCCTCCAGCTTGTCGTTCGTCAGGATCTCGAACGGGAGCTGGAAGCGGCGGTACAGCTCGTCCTGCCACTGCTCGGCCAGGCTGCCGGGACAGACCACGAGGCAGCGCTGGAGGTCGCCGCGCGCGATCAGCTCCCGGACCAGCAACCCGGCCATGATCGTCTTGCCGGCGCCCGGGTCGTCCGCGAGGAGGAAGCGCAGCGGCTGGCGCGGCAGCATCTCCTCGTAGACCGCCGTGATCTGGTGCGGCAGCGGCTCGACGAGCGAGGTGTGGACCGCGAGCACGGGGTCGAAGAGGTGCGCGAGGCGGATGCGGTGGGCCTCGCTCACCAGCCGGAAGAGGGCGCCGTCGCCATCGAAGCTCCAGGGGCGGCCCTCCTCGACCACCTCGAGGCGGGGCTCGTCGTGGCGGTAGAGGAGCACGTTGCCGGGCTTGCCGGCCGCGTCCTTGTAGGTCAGCTCGACGGCCTGGCTGCCGAACCACTGCACGGCGACGACGGTCACCACGGCGTCGGGGAGGACGCCGCGGATCGTCGCGTTCGGGCGGAGGTCTTCGAGTGCCATCATGGCCGCATGGCGCGTACGAGCGGAGTGTGCGACAGCGCGCCGCCGATGCGAGCGCACCAGCGGCGAAATGTGCGACCGGGCACCGACAATGGCGTTGAACCGGGGTATGATCCGGGTCTTTGGGAGCGCCAGGTGGAGCGCGGTCTCCGGAACCGGCGTCGTGCGGACGCGGCTCACGGAGCCATGGCAAGGTAGTGCTCCGCCGAGCGAGCGGCCAGAGGCGGGCTCGATAGGCGATGGCGCCGCCGCCCTCACCCCACCCTCACCCGCCGCGCGACCCCGCCGACCGTCATCACCTGCTCGTCCAGCCCCAACCCCTCGACGGCGCTCCCCAGCGT
>JADGGV010000264.1 GCA_019689775.1 Gemmatimonadota bacterium | reverse complement strand
CGGGAATTGCGCGCGTGGCGGCGAACGGGCGGCGGAGGTAATTGGGCGGCGGTGGCAACCGGGCGGCGGCGATCGGGCGGGCGCCGGCAACCGGGCGACGGCACACTCCGGCCCGGCGGGCGCGGCGCCGCGGCCCCGGCGCGCGGCCGTCACCGCAGCGTGTACAGGTACGTCGCGATGTCCGTGGCCTGCGCCGCGCTCAGCCCCATGTTCGGCATGGCGGTGAGGGAGTCGACGCCCGGCGGGTTCACGAGCCAGCGCACCATGTTCGCCGGCTGGTTCGTGACGACGCCGGCGATGTAGACGCGCGAGCCGATCCCGGTGAGCGGCGGGCCGACGAGCCCGTCGGCGCCGGGGATCCCGGGGATCGTGTGGCACGCCTTGCAGCCGAACCGCTGAATGAGCGCGCGGCCGCGGTCCGGGTCGCCGCCGACGAGCGCGACGGCGGCGTGGCGCGCCCGCACCGGGGCCGGCCGCTCGCACCCGCCCACGGCGGCGAGCGCTGGCAGCAGCAGGCCCCCGAGCAGCGCCGCGCGGGCGCGCATCCGCTCACGCATCCAGCCCCCCCTCCACCGCCTGCGGCGCCGCGGCCGCGGCCCGCTCCCATGCCGCGACGCGGCGCTCCGACGCCCGCATCCAGCTCCCGAGCAGCGCCAGCGCGGCGACGAGGTAGGGCACGCCGCCGGGCATCCACATGATGAAACCGGCGAGCTGCTGATCCTCGAGCGGCGTGAGCCCCCAGGCCCGCGTCGTCGCCGCGTAGGCCGGATAGAGTGGGCGCGCGGCGAGGGCGAGGAGCGCGCCGAGCGCGCCGGCGTGGACGCCCGTGGCGAAGGTCGAGAGGACGCCGGCGCCGCGGCCGAATCCGCGCTCGCGCACCTGGAGCACCGACCACCAGAAGAGCAGCGCGCTCAGCAGGAGCGTGGCGTGCTCGAGCGCGTGCACAACGTCGCTTTCGACGGCGGCGTCGTAGAGCGCGGGCGCGTGCCAGGCCCAGAGCACGACCGCCTGGATGCAGAACGCCGGGAGCACGCCGGTCAGCCCGCGCCAGGCGGCGCGCGCCCCGCGCCGCCGCGCCCAGCCGCCCAGCCACCGCCGCCGGGCGAGCGGGAGCGCCCAGAGGAACGGGGGGAGCGGCCGGCCAAGCACGAGCAGCGGCGCCGCCACGCTGACGAGCAGCGTGTGCTGCGTCATGTGCGCGCAGAAGAGCGTCTCGGCGAGCGCGTGCAGCGGCGAGACCAGGGCGACGACGAGCGTCAGCCAGCCGCCGGCGAACGCCGCGGCCTCGCCCCGGCGGACGCCGCGCCAACGACCGCTGTGGCGCCAGAGGCGCCGCACGCCTGCGGCGTACCCGAGGGCGGTCACCAGGAGCGGCAAGACGATGGCCGGATCCCAGGTCCACGCCCCCAGCAGGTCGTGCGGCTCGAGGGCGCGCCCCTCGTGCGCGCGGGCCGGCGCGCTGCACGCGAGCAGCAGTGCGGTCGCGCCGACGATCGCCGTGGCGTGGGGGATGACGCGGCGCGCGATCGTGCGGCGCGCGCCCGGCCCGGCGGCGCGCGGACCCGTCCGCCGTCCGCGGGCGCCGGTGGGGCGGCGGCGGGTCATGCGGGCCGCTCCGGTGAGACCACGGCCGGCGGCGCCAGCACGTCCGGCGAGTCGCGTAGCCGCGGCGTCGGCTGACACGGGCCGATCACGAACGTGGCGATCCACTGCGCGAGGGTGACGAGCGAGAAGAGCACGCTCCCGAGGACGCCGACCGTCGCCATGAAGCGCGTGCGCTGGAGCGGGTCGGCGGCCTCGGCCGGCTCGCCGGCCGCCGTCGCCCGGCGGATGCGGAGCGCGGCCAGGAGCCCGGCGCCGCTCACCGCGAGCGCGACGACGTAGAGCAGGTGCAGCGGCCAGCGGCGGCCGGTCTCGCACGCCCAGAACGGCAGCGCGTAGGCGATGCCGAGCGCCAGGAACCAGGCCACCGGGGCGGCGAAGATCGCGACCCAGAGACCGGCGCCGCCGGCGCCTTGCAGGTAGGGCGCTCCCGCGTCGGCGGCCATGGTCGCCTCCGTCACAGGAAGCGCGGCGTGAGGTAGACCGTCACGTACAACGGCACCCACACGAGCACGACGAAGAACCAGTAGCACGCGTCGTCCGCGGCGTCGGAGAAGTGCTTCCGCTCCGCGCGCCCGAGGAAGAAGATCGCGGCGATGACGACGGACTCGGCGAGGTTCACGACGAGCAGGGAGAGGTGGAATCCAAGCGTGAACCAGGCGATGGAGCCGTAGGCGTCGGACTTCCAGCGGGTGTTCAGCGCCGGGAACTCGAGCGCGCGGAGCACGACCGCGGCGGTCATGACGACGAGTCCGACCGCGAGCCAGCGCCGGACGCCGGCCGCGTCGAAGCGCTTCGCGGCGCGCGAAGTGAGCGTCGCCGGGGCGAGGCTCGCGAGCAGGGCGAGCAGACTCAATGTCGGCAGGGGCAGGTCGGGCGGTGGCGTCGCGCCCGGTGGGAACGGGTCGAAGTTGCGGCGCAGGTAGAAGTACGTGACCGCGCAGATGGCGAGCGTGGAGCCCTCGATGAGCATAAAGCCGAGCGTGCCCCACCAGACGGCGTTCTTGCTCCCGAACGCGACGTCGGGGAGCCCCGAGACGTCGATGACGGCACGCGGCTCGCTCATGCACGGACCTCTGTGGCGCGGCGTCGCCTCGGCCAGCCCCAGGCGACGAGCGCGGGGCCCGTGAGCGCGAGCCCGACGACGATCCCCCAGGGGGTGAACACGCCGAAGATCCAGGTCACGCCGGTGCCGAGCGCGGCGAGGAACGGCCAGATCGTCGGCCCGGGCAGCTCGTAGCGGAGCTGGGGCGTAGCGTCCAGCGTGCTGGTGACGAGCACCTCGCGGCGGTCCAGCGCAAGCCCGGTGACGACGGGCGCGTCGGCGGTGCGGCTCCAGAGGGCATAGCGCCCCTGGACCACCGGGATGCGGAGGAAGTTGTACGCCGGCGGCGGCGACGATGTCGCCCAGTCGAGCGTGTCGGCGTCCCATGGATCGTCGCCGGCGGGCGCGCCGGCGCGCGTGCTGACGACGAGGTTGGCGAGGTAGACGAGGACGCCGAGGGCGAGGAGCGCGGCGCCGGCGGAGGCGAGCAGGTTGAATGGGCCCCAGCCGGACGCCGCGAGGTAGGTGTACTGCCGCCGGGGCATGCCGCGCAGTCCCAGGACGTACATGGGGACGAACGTGAGGTTCTCGCCCAGGAAGATGAGCCAGAAGCTGGCGCGGCCGAGCCGCTCGCTGGTCAGCCGACCGGTCCACTTCGGCCACCAGAAGAGGATCGCGCCGAGCAGCGGGAAGACGGCGCCGCCGATGAGGACGTCGTGCAGGTGCGCGACGATGAAGAACGTGTCGTGCACCTGGAGGTCGAAGGCGACGGAGGCGACCATGACGCCGGTCAGGCCGCCGCGCACGAGGATGAAGAAGAAGCCGAAGACGAAGAGGAGCGGGGCGCGCACGCGGAGCTTGCCGCTCCAGAGCGTCGCCAGCCAGCAGAAGATCTGGAGCCCGTTCGGGATGGTGATGAGCAGGCTGGAGCCGGTGAAGAAGGACTCGCCAAGCTGCGGCAGCCCGGTCGCGAACATGTGGTGCACCCAGACGCCGTAGCCGAGGAAGCCGGTCGCGATCGTGGCGAGCACGAGCGCGGTGTAGCCGAACAGCTCGCGCCGGGCGAACGCGGTGACGAGGAGCGAGACCATCCCCGTCCCGGGGAGGAAGATGATGTAGACCTCCGGGTGGCCGAAGTACCAGAAGAGGTGCTGCCAGAGGAGTGGATCGCCGCCCTCGGCGGGGTTGAAGAAGTGAGTGCCGACGAGCCGGTCCGATGCCAGGAAGATGCTCGCGGTCGCGATCGTCGTCATGGCGAACAGCACCATGAAGGACGTGACCAGCATCGTCCAGACGAACATCGGCATCCGGTTCAGCGACATCCCCGGCGCCCGCTGCTTGAAGATGGTCACGATGATGGAGACGGCGAACGCCATCATCGAGATCTCGGTGAACGTGATCGTCTGCGCCCAGACGTCCGGGCGCTTGCCGATGCCGTACTCGGGGCCGGAGAGCGGCGTGTAGGCGAACCAGCCGACGTCCGGCCCGGTGTTCGTGAGGAGGCTGATCCAGAGGAAGAGGCTGCCGATGAGGTAGACGAAGTAGGCGTAGGCGCACAGCCGCGGGTACGCGATGTTGCGCGTCCCGACCATGAGCGGCACGAAATAGAGGCCGAGCCCCATCATCACCGGCACGGCGAAGAGGAACATCATGGTCGTGCCGTGGACGGTGAAGACCTGGTCGTAGCGGTCGGGGCCGAGGATGCCGTGCTCCGGCCGGGCGAGCTGCGTCCGCATGAGCGCGGCCAGGATCCCGGCCAGGAGGAAGAATGTGAGCGCGGTGAAGACCACCCGCAGGCCGATGGCCTTGTGGTCGACCTCGCGGAGCCAGCGCAGCGGTCCCGCGTCGCGCCACCAGGTCCGCTGGAGCGCGAGCCGCGCGTCCAGCTCCGTCTCCGTCGGCGGCGGGGCGACGCCGGGCGTCGTGAGCGTCTCGTCGCTCATTGGAGGCTCGCCAGGTAGGCGACGACCGCCTGGAGGTCCCGCGGCGCGAGGATGTTCGGCGGCATCTTCGCCCCCGGCTTGACCCGCTGCGGGTCCGCGATCCAACCGGCGAGGTTCCCCCGCGTGTTCGGCAGGACGCCGGCGGCCAGGGTAGCGCGGCCGCCGACGTGGGTCAGGTCCGGGCCCACCCGGCCGTTCGCCGGCGTGCCGACGATCGTGTGGCACAGGATGCACGCCGAGCCGAGGAACACGGCCTGCCCGTGGCGCGTGACCGGGTCGGCGGGCGACCGCCCCGGCGAGCGCTGGTTCGCGACCCACGCGGCGAAGCGCTCCGGCGGCTCCGCCACCACGAGGAAATCCATCTTCGCGTGCTGGAGCCCGCAGAACTCCGCGCACTGGCCGCGGTAGATGCCCGGTCGGTCGGCGCGGAGCCAGAGCACGTTGGTGTACGGCGGGATCAGGTCCCGCTTCCCCGCCAGGTTCGGCACCCAGAAGCTGTGGATCACGTCCCGGCTGAGCAGCTTCAGCATCACCGGGCGGCCGACGGGGATGTGGATCTCGTTGGCCGTGGAAAAGCGTGCGCTCACGGCCGTGTCCTCGTAGGTGACCTGCCACCACCACTGGTGGCCCGTGACGACGATCGTGAGCGGCCGGCTCGCGCCGGCACCGACCTCGGCCAGCCCCCGGGAGGTGAAGAAGTCGAGAAACAGGAAGGCGAACAGGATGACGATCGTCGCGCCCACGGCGGCGCCGACGACGCGCACATGGCGCCGATGCGTCTCCGGTCCGCGCTCCGGCGCCGCCGCGCGCCGCGCGTGCCGGATCGCGAGCGCCAGCACCACGAGCACCGCCACGTAAACCGCGGCGCAGACGCCGATCACGATCCAACCCGCGCTCATGGTGCGCGCGGCGTGCGGCCCCACGGGATCCAGCACGGAATGCCGGCCGAACCAGTCGCCGAGCGGGTTCACGGCGTCGCCTCGCCCGGCGTGCGGGACTGCATGTGGTCGGTGCGGGGCGGGACGCGCGTGGACGGCTCGAGCCCGCCGAGCGCGCGCACGTACGCCACGAGCTGCCAGACCTGCTGGTCGGGAATGTGGCCGCCGAAGGACGGCATCCCGTTCGGCCGGCCCTGCACGATCGTGGCGTGGATGTTGGCCGGGTCGCTGCCGTAGATCCACACGCTGTCGATGAGCGCCGGGCCCATCCCGCCGCCGCCGTTCGCGTGGCACCCCGAGCAGTTGTACGCGGAGAAGAGCCGCTGCCCCTCGGCGATGGCGTACGCGGAGTTGTCGTAGGCGACGGACGAGCGCTGCGCGGGGAGCGCGATACCGGGCTGGAGCGGCACGAGGCGCACCGGCTGGGGTGCGACCGTCGCCTGGTAGGGCGGCGGGCGGAGCGTGCGCTGCTCGCGCTGGCAGGCGGCGAGCGCGGTGATGGTCGCGAGGGCGAGGAGCGGCGGAGCGCGCCGCGGCGCGCCCCCC
>JADGGV010000263.1 GCA_019689775.1 Gemmatimonadota bacterium | reverse complement strand
ATTTTTTTCACCACAGAGGTCACAGAGGACACGGAGGGGGTACGGAGGACTGGGCGGTGCAGGCGGCGGGGTCCGGGTGGGAGGCGGGTCCCCGGTGAAACCGACACTGAATCGTTCCTCGCGTTGGAGCCGAACCGGTGGGACGCGGGTCACCGGTACGATGCCGGCAGAACGTCTCTCGCGTCGTAGGCGGCGCAGCCCGGGATCCAACTCCGACGTGTATGCGTCCGCCGCCACGCCGGCTCCCCCCGCGCTCTGAGGCCTCTGTGCTCTCCGTGGTTAAATGCTGTTTTCCGGCGGCGGCCGGGCGTGTCAGACACTAGGGGGCTGGCGCGTTTTGGAAAAGGTGGCGCGATCACCGGGTCGGGGGATCCGGTCGGTCGCGCCTGCCCCGGCGGCCGGGCTCGACCCGGTGCGGCCGGACCTGCGCGCCGGGCCAGTCAAAGGCGCAGGTGGAGGCCCCCGCGACGTGCGGGGGCCTCGTCATTTCCGGGGGGACCAGATGCTCTGCGCGCTGGGGTGGAGTGGCGGGAAGGATGCGACGCTGGCGCTGGACCGCGCCGTGCGGCAGGGGCTGGACGTGCGCTACCTGTTCACCATCCACGAGGGCACGACGGGGCTCGTCCGGTTCCACGGCGTGAGGCGGGAGCTGATTGCACGTCAGGCGGCGGCGCTGGGGCTGGAGCTGGTGGAGGGGCGGACGCACCCCGCGGACTTCGAGGCGGAGCTGCTGCGGATCCTCGACGCGCTGCGGGTCCGGGGCGTCGAGGCGATCCTCTTCGGCAACCTCCACCTGGCGGACGTCCGCGCGTGGTACGAGGAGCGGACGACGGCGCGCGGGTTCCGGCACCTGGAGCCGCTCTGGGGCACGCCGCCCGCGGATGCGGCGGCCGAGCTGGTCGCGCGCGGGTACCGGGCGCGGATCGTGAGCGTGAACCTCGAGCTGGGGCGGCCCGAGTGGCTCGGCCGGGTGCTGGACGCGGCGCTGCTGGAGGAGCTGCGTCGCACCGAAGGTGTGGACCCGGCCGGGGAGCGAGGCGAGTACCACACCTTCACCTACGACGGTCCGCTGTTCCGCCACGCCGTGGCGTGCGAGGCGGGCGGCATCCTCGAGATCGAGGGGCACCGGATCCAGGATCTCGTGCCGGTTTAGCTCAGAGGCGCTCGCTCGGTCTGCGGGATCTCGCGTGCCGACGGGACGCCGGGCGGCCGCGCTCGTGGCCGGCTGGCCCGCGGCGCCACGCCGCCGGGGCGCCGGTGCTCGCGCGCGAACAGCCCGCGCCGCCGGCGCGCCGGGCGTGGCAGCGTCAGCGCTCCGGCGCCGAAAGACTCTCCCAGAGGTAGAGCGCCGCGTAGGCGCGGAACGGCCGCCACCGCTCCTGCACCTCCTCCAGCCTCGCACCATCCCCGATCGCCTTTCTGAGTCCGAGGTCCCCGGCGGGGAACGCGTCGGGATGGCGCAGCGCGCGCATGGCGACGTACTGCGCCGTCCACGGGCCGATGCCGCGGATGCGGCGCAGCGCGGCGAGCGTCGCGTCGATGTCGCCGTCGGGCTCGAGGCGGAGCGCGCCTTCGGCGACGGCGCGGGCGAGCGCGAGGATCGTGTCGGCGCGCGCGCCGGTGATGCCGAGCGCGAGCAGCTCGGTGCGCTCCGCGGCGGCGAGCACCTCGGGGCGGACCATGAGGCGGCGCAGCGGGGATCCCTCGAGCCCGGCGGCCTCGCCGAAGCGCTCGGCGAAGCGGCCGGCGAGCGTGCGCGCGGCGGCGACGCTGACCTGCTGGCCGAGGATGGCGCGCAGCGCGAGCTCGAAGCCATCGATGGCGCCGGGGACGCGGAGCCCGGGAGTGCGCCGCACGTGCGGGCCGAGGAGCGGGTCGGCGCCGAGCCTCGCGGCGACGGCGGTGGGGTCGGCGTCGAGGTCGAACAAGCGCCGGAGACGGGCGGCCACGGCGTCGCCCACGGGAGCGAGGGTGGGCGAGAGGCGCGCGACGAGCGCGGCGGCGGCGGGCGCGGCGCGGACGGCGACCCACCCGCGGTGGCCGTCAAGCTCGATCGTCCGGAGGTACGCGCCGTCCTCGACGGCCTCGACGCCGGGGATGGCGCGGGCGCCGAGGAAGGCGAGGAGCCGCTCCCAGGGGAGCGGCTCACGGTAGGGAAGCGAGCGTTCCACGGGCCGGTCAGTACCCGGTGCCGACGCGGGCGCCGACGTAGATCGTGCGGCCGCGGGCGGGGAAGTTCGCGATGTCGCGGTAGCTCTGGTCGAAGAGGTTCTCGACGGCGGCGGTGAGCACGAGGCCGAGGCGGCCGGCGCTCATCGGCCAGACGGGGAGCTCGCCGGAGACGTCGACGCGCGTGTAGGCCGGCAGCCTCACCCGCGGCGCGGGATAGAGCGACGGGTCGGAGTAGTCGATGTCGTCGCGCTCGCCGACGCGCGTGATCGTGGCGGAGAGGGCGCCGCCGGCCGGGCGCGCCCAGGACCCGGTCAGGAACCCGCTGTTCGCGGGGCGGCGGACCAGGCGCTGCCCGGCGACGAACGTCGGGTCGCCGCCCGCGCCCTCGCGGGTGACCTTCGTGTCCAGGTGCGTGTAACCGGCGGCGACGTGGACGCGACCGTTGGCCGCGGTCAGCTCGGCGGTGGCCTCGAGGCCGTCGGCGCGGGCGCCGCCGAGGTTGACGTAGCTGGGCTCGTCGGCGGGCGCGTCGCCGCGGTACTGGATGAGGTCGCGGAAGCGCTGGGCGAAGTAGGTGGCCTGAAGCGCGAGGTGGTCATGGGAGAGGCGCTGCTCGGCGCCGACCTCCCAGCTCCGGCTGCGCTCGGGCGCCAGGTCCGGGTTCCCGCGCACGAAGCCGCGGGCGAAGTTCTCGTAGAACGTCGGCTCCTTGAACGCCGTGCCGGCGGCGGCGCGGAGGCGCGTACCGCCGAACGGGTGGAGCGTGGCGCCGGCGCGCCAGGTCGTGAACCGGCCGAAGCGGTCGCTGTCGTCGAGGCGCGCGCCGGCGGTGAGCGCGAGCGGGCCGGCCTCGGTCAGGAGCTGGGCGTAGTAGCCGCGGTCCTCGCGGCGGACGTCGGCGGAGTCGGCGCCCGGGCCGAACTGGCTGCTGTAGCTGCTGGAGGAGCGCTCGTGCTCGCGCTCGAGGACGGCGCCGAGCGTGACGATCGTGGCGGCGCGCGGCCGGATGTTCAGCCGCACGTCGGCGCTGCGGCGGTAGCCGCTCGCCTCGCTCGCGGAGGCGTAGAAGCCCAGCGTGTCGGCGGGGGAGTCGGGGGCGTCGCCGAACGTCGCATTCGTGGTGTTGCTGGCCAGCAGGACGCGCGCCTCGACGCGGTTCGACAAGCGCGTCCCGCCGTCCAGCCCGAGCGTCCACGCCTCGTTGCGGTTGAACTGGTTGCGGTCCAGCACGTGACCGCCGCCGTCGGTCGGGAAGTGGAAGACGCCGGCGGTGCGGCGGAGCGTGAATGCCAGATCGGACGCGGAGTCGGGGCGGAGCGAGAGGCGGCCGCTCAGCGTCGTGTTCACGTGGCCGCCGTTGAACGCGTAGCCGCCGTCCGTGTCGAAGCGGCCGTAGCCGACCGAGTAGCGCGTGGAGCCGCGGCCCGAGGAGAGGTCGACGTTCCACGCGCCGGTGCCGTAATGCCCGTCGGCGGCGGCCTCGGGCGCGTCGAAGCGGGGCGCCCAGCCGCGGCGGTAGCTGCCGTTCAGGCGCGGCTTTCCGCCATCCCGGGTGAAGATCTGCACCACGCCCGTGACCGCGTCCGAGCCGTAGAGCACGCTGCCCGGGCCGCGCACCACCTCGATGCGCTCGACGTTGACGGTGCTCAGGTTCGCGAAGTCGAACGCACCGCCGGCGGCGTTCACCGGGACGCCGTCGACGAGGACCTTCACGTAGTCGCTCTCGCCGCCGCGCACGAAGAGCGACGTCACACCGCCGAACGGACCCGGCTGGACGACCGCCGCGCCGGGGAGCGTGCGGAGCGCATCGGCGACCGTGCGGATGCCGCGCGCGCGGAGCTCCGCACCCGTGACCACGCTGGTCGAGAGCGGGGAGGCCTCGCGCGAGCGCGGGAGGCGCGTCGCGGTGACGACGAGCTCGTCCAGGCGCACGGTGTCCGGCGCCTGTTGGGCGGAAAGGGGTGTGGCGGCGAGCAGCCCGAGAAGGGCCGCGCCGGCAAGGCCGCAGCGCTGCCGGGAGCGATCGGTCATGGGTTCTCCGTGACGTTGGAGGGCGCCGGCGCGGAGCGGCCGGCGAGGGCGACGACCTGGGGGGCGCCGGCGTCGCGGCCGGGCCCCGGATGCTCGGTGATGGCGACGGGCCAGCCGTAGACCCGCTCGATCGTATCGCGGGTCACGACCGCGCGCGGCGGCCCCTCGGCGGCGACGCGGCCGCGGTCGAGGAGGAGGAGCCGATCCGCGTAGCGCGCCGCCAGGTTGAGGTTGTGCGTGACGAGGAGCACGGTCACGCCGGCCTCGCGGGCGAGCGCGGCGGCGAGCTCGAGGATCCGCATCTCGTGGCGGATGTCGAGCGACGCCGTGGGCTCGTCGAGGACGAGCGTCTCGGGCTCCTGCGCGAGCGCGCGGGCCAGCCGCGCACGCTGGCGCTCGCCGCCGGAGAGCGTGGCGACGGAGCGATCGGCGAGGTGGGCGACGTCGCAGCGCTCGAGCGCCAGCTCGACGGCGCGCCGGTCCGCGGGCCCCGCGGCGCGCCACGCGCCGAGATGCGGGTAGCGGCCCATCGCGACCAGCTCGCGCACGGTGATCGGGAAGACGGCCTCCTCGGCCTGGTGGACGACGCCGACGCGCGCGGCCAGCTCGCGGCGCGGCCACGCCGCGACGGGACGGCCGAGGTAGAGCGCGCGGCCGGCGTCCGGCCGGAGCACGCCGAGCAGCAGCCGGAGCAGCGTCGACTTGCCGGAGCCGTTCGGGCCGAGGACCGCGCGGATCTCGCCCGGGAGCACGCGCAGGTCCACGTCCGTCAGCGCGGGCGCCGCGGCTCCGGGGTAGCGGAACCCGAGCCCGGCCGCCTCGAGGACGGCGCCGCCCTGTGTGGGCTCGCTTCGGCTCATGCGCGCCTCCGCGTGAGCAGCACCACGAAGATCGGCACGCCGACGAGCGCGGTGACGACGCCGACCGGCAGCTCGGTGGCGCCGGCGACGGTGCGCGCGGCCGTGTCGGCGAGGAGCAGGAACGCGGCGCCCGCCAAGAAGGAAGCCGGGAGGAGCCGGCGGTGGTCGCTCCCCCAGAGGAGCCGGAGCGCGTGCGGGACGATTAGGCCGACGAAGCCGATGACGCCGCACGCGGCCACGGATGCCGCGACCATGAGCGAGGCGACGAGGTAGGCCGCGAGCTTCACGCGCTCGACGCGCGTGCCGAGGTAGAGCGCGGTCTCCTCGCCCAGCGCGAGGAGGTCGAGCGGGCGGGCAAGGAGGACGAGCTCGGCGGCGGAGGGGATCACGTACGCCGCGAGCAGGAGATCGGTCGACCACGTCGCCGCCGCCAGACTCCCCATCATCCAGAAGATCGCCGAGCGGAAGCTCTCGCCCTCGGCCAGGGTGAGGAGGAGCAGGATCAGCGCGTTCAGGAAGGCGCCGACGACGACGCCGCCGAGGAGGAGCACGCGGGCGTCGAGCGCGCGCCCGACGCCGAGCGCGATGCGCAGCACGACGACGATGGCGACGACGGCGCCCGCGAGCGCCGCGAGCGGCACGACCCACGAGGCGATCGCGAGGCCGCCCAGCACGACGGCTGCGACGGCGCCGACCGCCGCGCCGCCGGAGACGCCGAGGATGTAGGGCTCGGCCAGCGGGTTGCGCAGCAGCGCCTGGAAGACGGCCCCGGCGAGGGCGAGCGCGCCGCCGGCGGTGGCGGCGAGGACGGCGCGCGGCAGGCGGAGCTCGAGGACGATCGTACGGGCCGCCTCGGGGCCGTCGCCGAGGAGCGCGGCCAGCACGGCGCGCGGCGGCAGCTCGGCGGCGCCGAGCACGAGCGCGGCGACGAAGGCGGCCAGCAGGAGGAGCAGCAGCGCGGCCAGGCGCAGGGCGTCTCTGGCGGCGCCGCGCGACGGCGGCGTGGGGGAGCGGGGGAGTGG